>CAYQMY010000010.1:21735-23996 GCA_964418735.1 uncultured Oscillospiraceae bacterium
TTACCTTGCGCGATGAGGCGCTCAAAGCGAATCTGAAAAAGGCGGCTGAGCTGGAAGCTCATATCCGGTTGTTGCAGGATATACTAGCCAAGCTGAAGTCTGATAAAACAACACTGTACAATCAGATACAGAAATATATTCAGGCAGCAAGCGAAAATCAGTTTCTACTTCAGAAAGCTTTCATGCAAAGCGAGAAAGCCTATCAGGACATAATCTCAGAATTTGACGATGTGTCTGAAAATGCTGTTGGCGATCAGACTCGTCCGCTCTTATGGGCCGCTAAATGATACTCCCCATATTTCAGCTTAGTTCTGCTGCGATACACTTGCAGATCAGAAATGCAAAGCCTGAATACGCGTATTCTGTAACACTGATGATACACAAATATAGGAGATAGTATGATATTATTAACCGGAGGCAGCGGCTATATCGGCTCACACACTGCGGTTGAGCTGATAAACGCGGGCCTGGATGTGATAATCGCGGACGATCTATCCAACAGCAAGGCCAATGTTGTTGACAGGATCGCTCAAATATGCGGGAAGAAGCCTACATTTTGCGAAATCGATGTAGCGGACAAAACGGAACTGGACAGGTTATTCGAAGACAATTCTATTGACGCGGTTATCCATTTCGCGGGATATAAAGCTGTCGGAGAATCTGTTGAGGCTCCGGTTAAATACTACCGCAACAACCTAGACACAGCGCTGACCGTGCTTGAGAGCATGAAAAAGTATGGTGTTAAGCGAATTGTGTTCAGTTCATCGGCGACGGTTTACGGTGACCCGGAGACCGTACCCATCAAGGAGACCGCACCCACCGGAAATTGCTCCAACCCTTATGGCAGGACCAAGCATTTCATTGAGCATATCCTAACCGACGCGGCGAATGCCGACTCTACAATGTCGGTGGAACTGTTGCGCTATTTCAACCCTATCGGCGCACATGAGAGCGGTCTTATCGGTGAGCTTCCAAACGGGATACCCAACAACCTGATGCCTTATATCACGCAGACTGCCGCCGGTATCCGCGAAAAGCTCAGTGTATTTGGCCGTGACTATCCTACCCCGGACGGCACCGGAGTCCGTGACTATATCCATGTCGTTGATCTGGCAAAGGGTCATGTCGCCGCGTTGAAATATGCCGAAACACACACGGGAACAGATGTTTTCAATCTCGGCACGGGCATCGGCTACAGTGTGCTGGATATTATACAGGCCTTTGAGCGAGCAACTGGAATCGCCATTCCGTATAAGTTTGCCCCGCGCCGTCCCGGAGATATTGCCTCATGCTATGCCGGCGCGGAAAAGGCCGAAAGGGTATTGGGCTGGAAGGCGCAGAAAATGATCGATGATATGTGCCGTGATTCCTGGAGATGGCAGCAAAATTGTAAGCGTGGATTTTAGCTCTATCGACGTCGGCGCCTGCAGCAGCTCCGTCTTGCCCCGACCTCCATCAGCCAGCGAAAGGTTCTTTCATCCAATTTCTTCAGCTCTTTTTCTGACCTCTGCCATTGAAATTTACCATTGCTTATGCGCTTGTAAAACAAAATATATTCGTCACCGCACCAGTAGAGTGCCTTGATTCTGTCAGTGCGCCGACCGCAAAAAAAGAAACAAGCTGCTTTCATCAATATTCTGCCCATACTGCCTTATTACAAGAGACGCCAGTCCCTCAATTCCGAATCTCAAGTCAGTATAGCCGCAGGCTATATAATAATTTGTGACACGGCCGAGTCTATCATATGCTTTTCATAGCTTGCAGTACTGCAGCGATTGTTTCCCTATCCGTTCCCACATGTATCTCCAGCTCAGCTTCTTTGTATCTGAGAAGTATTGCCCTAGGGCTTCTATCATGTTCCACTGGAGCCTCCAGCCGTACAAACTCTGGCTCATCAATTTTCCAGACTTTCTGCCGCAGTTTTCGCAGCCTGTAATAGTAGGTCTTTTCCAATAGTCCTTTTTGTCAGCAGAACTCCCTTACACTCAATTTGCTGTCGCGGCATTCCTGTATTACTTCTGCCCGTTGCCGCATCAGATACTCATCCCGTACCGCTAATATGTCTCCCATTTCCGCTTACCTCCGTATGCAATTTTGCTCAAAACTCTAATTGCAGTTTTTGAGCTTTGCTCCGAAGATTATCTCATTTCTTGCTCCATTTTTACAGGCGGACGATTATTTTGCGCTTACTAACAAAAAAACAGACGTTGCATATTCCGCTGAGCGAGTGCGGCTCGACCGCTGAATTTGAGCACGTGTTC
>CAYQMY010000011.1:0-23507 GCA_964418735.1 uncultured Oscillospiraceae bacterium
AAAGTCGAGCAGCATCATCAGATATCCCGAAAAGTCGCCTTCGATATCGACCATTCCGCCCACAACAACCCTCTCGACATCGCCAATAACATCCTGAAGCTTTGAAATAGGCACCGGTTCGATTTCCGGAACCGACTGTACAATAGGACGATTTAGAAGAGCCGACAAAGCTGTGGCGGCGTGTCCGGCACCGATATTCGCTATTTCCTTCAACACGTCATGTTGAAGTTCCTCCATATTTTGATCCAATTATTGACCTCCTGTTAATCAGTTATGTCCATTTGTTGATTGTTTTTTGTTTTACAGTATTTATTTCGTCATTTTTGATTACAACTTTAATGCCATTCATAGCAGAATAATTTAATTTATTTAAAATACCGCACTAAATGTATATTTAGACAAAATATTTTTGATTTTGCTATTAAACTTATTGAAACGCTATCGATAAATACTGTGTAATATGATACAATACATATAAATTAATACAGATAAATGCTGAATTAACAAGGGTCGGGAGGTTTATTATATGTCTAGTGTTAGTTCGCCTTACAGCAGCAATTCAAGAGTAACCGGTATGTATTCCAATTACGATACCGATGCGCTTGTTAAAAGCATGTGCTCGAATCAGCAGACCAAGGTTGACAAACAAAATCAGAAGATAACGAGTTATGAATGGTACAATGAAGCAGTTGAGGATGTTATGGATTCTGTTAAGGAGTTTTCAAATACCTATCTCAGTGCATTGGGCTCATCAAGCATTGTTAAATCCTCCGCTTACAGTACCAACAGCGTCGAGACCTCAAGTACCTCTAAGGCGGTTTCGCTTACCGCCTCTTCCTCAGCGTCGGTCGGGAATATCTCAGTAAAGGTAATGCAGCTTGCCGAGCAGGCGAATGTTACCAGCTCAGGCAAGGTTTCTTCAGACGGCACCAAAATTTCATCCAGCAATACGGCCACCCTCGCCGAGCTATCTTTCGCCAATGCTCTTAAATTCGATTCGAGCGGGAAGATTTCGTTTTCAATTAACGGCAAGAGTTTCAGCTTCTCTTCCGACACCAAACTTCAGACAATGCTCAATACTATAAATAATGATAAAGACGCAAACGTTACAATGAAATATAGCAGACTGACCGATAAGTTTACCATAGAGGCCGATTCCGGCGGAGAAGACAGCAAGGTTTCGATAGTAAATCAAACTGGCAACGCTTTCGGCACAAACAGCGTTTTTCAGATTAATTCCGGCACAATCACAAACGGTAAAAACGCCAAAGCCGAAATTAACGGCACAGCCGTTGAACAGGAGAGCAATAAATTTGAGTTTGACGGGATTACCTACGAATTAAACAAGGTTACGGAGGGCACCAGCGAAGAAACTATTGATTTTACGGTCAAACGTGATTATAGTTCAACTGTCGAAACAGTCGAAAAATTTATTGAGGCTTACAACACTATGATGAAAAGCCTTACAACCCTTATTGAAGCTAAGGACTATTCAAAAGACTACGCCCCACTTACTGACGAGCAAAAAGAAGCCATGACGGAAAAGCAAATTGAAGCCTGGGAAAAAAAGGCCAAAAACGGAGTTCTCCGAAATGACAGTAACATTTCAGCACTTGTATCGAATGTTAAAAAAGCCTTTTTCTCAGAGGCGGGCGGAACAGGAAAGACCGCCGCGTCCATAGGCATATCGACGGCAAGCTATTTTAGTTCTGATAAGGGCAACCTGGTTTTAGATACCACAGCTTTAGAAAAAGCGCTGGAGGAAAATCCCGAAGATGTAATTTCAATTCTTACCGGAGGAAGTTCTACGGCCGCAAGTTCGGAACAGGGCGTTGCGTATAAACTCAAAACTGCAATGAGTACATATCTTGATGATGCCGACGACAAGGTTGACAGTACTTCTGAAAAGATTACCAATCTGGAATCCGGCCTCGAGCTTCTTGAAGACAAGCTGGACGATCTGGCTGAAAGGTACTACAGCAAATTCTCGGCCATGGAGACCGCACTTGCTTCCTTGAATTCTCAATCTTCTTACATAAGCCAGCTGTTCTCTTAACGAAAATGCAAATGTGAGGTATTTACGTGAACTTTATTAAGAACAATTTGAAGCAGGAATATCTGCGCCAGAGCGTTATGACGGCAAGCCCGGCAGAGCTTATTGTTATGCTGCTTGATTCCTGTATAAAAAACGCAAAGCTTATGGATATCTGTCTTGAGCGGAAGGACCTTAACGGGGTCAACACTCATTGCATAAAAGCTCAGAAAATCATTATGGAGCTTGTAAACTGCCTCGATACCAGCTTTGAGCTCTCGGTAAGCTTACTTTCCATATACGACTTCCTTCTTCATTCCTTACGTGAGATGAATACAAAAAAGGATTTAAGTAAGCTGCCGGAAATAATTGAAATATTAACCTCCCAAAGGGATACCTGGCAGCAGGTCGCAAAGCCCAATTATTCCTGCTCTACAGAGGTGAGCTGATTATGGAGCCCTCAAACAGCGCAAGGCTGAGCTCTCTGCTCGAAAAGGCATATAAAATTTGCGTTGAGCTTCGTGATTATACAAGGGATAACTTCTATGTATTCGAAGGCGACGATGACGACAAGATTTTGGAGTTCGTACAGGAGCGCGAAAAGCATTTGAAGCGCCTCACAGAAATTGAATACGAAATCGATCTTATATTTGAGAAAGCAGAGGACTACAGTTCCGGAGCTGAGCTCCCCGCGGAAATAGAGGAACTTCGGCATTCTATAAGAGCCGTTCTCAATGAGACGGAGTCTTTTAATGTCGAGGCCATAAAACGCGTCAGCAGTAAAATGCAAAAATATAAAATGGAGACCATGAAGGTCAGAAATAAGAAGCATTTGTCCTCGTATTTCCAGTCCGAAGACTCGACACAGCCCAGCAAAAATATCGATGTAAAAAAATAGATTCGGTTTCCGGAGGACTTATGGACATTAACAGAGTGAAACCCGCAGGACAGCTAAACAGTTCCGGCATAACATCTGTTTCCAAAGGTTCGGGCGGCAAGTCATCTGGCTCCTTTCAGGATCAGCTCGGCGGTCAGATGAAGGAGCACTATAGAGACCGCGCAGCCGCCATAATGGACGAGCTAAAAAAGCATGCCTCCGATATTCTCGACAAATCCGACCTTGATAAGTTCGAGAAATACCGGGGGCTGATAAGCGAGCTTTTGGGCGAGGTGACAAGAAACGCTTATGCCCTAAGCTCCGAACGCATTACGGACGGCTACGGAAGGCAGCGAGTCTATGCGACTGTGGCGATAGTAGACGAAAAGCTTGATGCTTTGGCTGCAGACCTACTTCTTCAGGACAGCAAAAAAATTGATCTCTTAGGACGTATAGACGAAATCAGAGGTCTTATAATGGACATCCTCTCCTGAATAAATTCTAGGTGGAATCCAATTCCCCCTAGGTAACCACTGAATTAATCGTTTTTGGGAAGCTTTTCGGCTTCCCTTTTATTTTTTATCAAATAATTTCGTCTCTCCGTTAATAGAGCGCTGAAAAATGACGAGAAATTATAGTAGAAGCACAGCCCGAACGCTATATATTTTTAAGACATGCAGGCCAAAAAGCCGCATTGGTTAGGAGGAGAAAACATTGGCCGATTTAATAGGAACCAATATGGAACTCGAGGAGGACACCCTCAAAGGAAGATTTTTAACTTTTCAGATTGGCAAAGAAACCTTCGGTATTGAAATCAAGTATGTTACGGAGATCATAGGAATACAGGCTACAACCGAAATGCCTGAGATGCCGGAATATATAAAAGGAATTATTAACCTCAGAGGAAAAATAATTCCTATTATGGATATTAGACTCCGTTTCAGAAAAGAACCCAAGGAATATGACGACAGAACCTGTATTATCGTTGTAGATTATAACACCATTGCCATGGGCTTTGTTGTTGACAGCGTGGCTGAGGTGCTCACAATCGCTGATCAGAACATTTCCGAAATGCCAAGCTTCAATACGGGAGCCGGAAATGGCTTCGTAAAGAACATCGGAAAAATTGGAGGCGATGTAGTTCTGCTTCTGGACTACGAAAAGCTTATAACCTCGGACGAGATAGAATGCATAAGCGAAATAATTAACTAAAAGGCTAGGTAATGCCCATGATAAAATGGTATAAAAACTTAAAAATAATAAATAAGCTTATATCTGCCTTTCTTGTTGTCGCGATAATGGGTACAATTATAGGCCTGTTCGGTATTTTCTTTGTAATGCAGATAAAAAATTCAGATGCGGAGCTTTATGAGACTGATACCCTCGGCCTAGAGTATACAGGCGCGGCTGCGGTAAATTTGCAGCAGCTCAGATATAACATTCTCAAGCTTCTGACTGTCAGCACAGATGCCGAAATGAAGGACACCCTTGCTCTTGTCGAGGAGTACAATACCAGCACCAACCAGATGATTGAACGCATCAAAAGCATCACGCTTTCAAAAAACGGCAAAAAAACCTTTGAGGCCATAAATGACTCCTGGGCTCAATATCAAAAGCACCTGCCCGAAGCCGTCTCTTATATGAAAAGCTCGAACACAGCGGCTGCGCGTGAGATTATGCTGGGCACTCTAGCCCCGATAGGCGTAACAATGCGCGATGATTTCCTTGAGCTTATGGATGAGCTTTCGTCCCAGGCGAAATTAACAGCCGCAAATAACTCACGCGGCGCTCTCACCGCTGCTGTCATATTGATTGTAATTGTCGTCGCCAGTATTGTTGTCTCAGTATTTTTTGCGCTGTTCAACGCAAAAATTATTGGAAAACCCATTGTTGACGCCGTACATGTTGCGGACCTGCTCTCTGTTGGCAATGTCGATTTGAACGATTTGTCTGCCAACCCTGAATACAACGAACGCAAAGATGAAATAGGCCTGCTGTCAAACGCCTTCATGCGGCTTATCAAAAGCACGCTCCAGCAGGTTGCGGCTATGAAGCTTTTATCTGAAGGAGACCTTACGCTGAATATCGAAATAAGATCGGAAAAGGATTTGCTTGGTAAGAGCTTAGCAGAGGTAGTTAAAAACTTTAATCACCTCGCAACAACGATTATCAATTCTGCGGAGCGCGTCTCTTCCGATTCAAGCATGGTTTCCAATTCAAGCCTTGCGCTTTCACAGGGCGCTACGGAGCAGGCAAGCTCTGTAGAAGAGCTTACGGCTTCTCTTGAGGAAATATCCTCACAGACAAACCTGAACGCTCAGAACGCCGAGAGGGCCAGCGAGAGCGCCAAAAACGCAAAAACGGACGCCGACAAAGGCAACGAACTCATGCACCATATGCTTAAAGCGATGGACGATATAAATGCCTCGTCCAATAACATAAACAAAATCATCAAGGTAATCGATGATATAGCGTTCCAGACCAACATACTGGCTCTTAACGCCGCGGTTGAAGCTGCCAGGGCTGGACAACACGGCAAGGGCTTCGCCGTTGTTGCCGAAGAGGTAAGGACTCTGGCGGCACGTTCCGCGAACGCAGTCAAAGAAACGGCGGATATGATTACGGGCTCCATAAAAAGCGTTGACGCCGGCGCTAAGCTTGCCAAAGAAACCGCTGCAGCTCTTGACTCTATAGTTGCGGAGGTTGCAAAAGCGGCTGATCTTGTCAGCGGTATAGCGATTGCTTCCCGTGAACAGGCCTTGGGAATAGAGCAGATCAACCTTGGCATCAATCAGGTCTCTCAGGTCGTCCAGACCAACGCGGCGACTTCAGAGGAAAGCGCCGCCGCCAGCGAAGACCTCTCGGCACAGGCGGCACGCCTCAAGGAGGCTCTGAGAGTCTTTAAAATCAGCAAAGCTGCTAATCAGGAAATAGTCGCAGAACCCGTCAAGAAGGTTCAGCGCACCCCCAGAGAAGAACTAAAATTCGAAAGCACTCCTAAAAAAGAACCCCAAGCCGAAATCGCTTTCGAAGAAGAAGTAAAATTGGAAAACGCTCCTCCCGTCAGGATTAAAGCGGCGCCAGCCCAAAAGCCGGTAATTGTTTTAAGCGACGCGGAATTCGGAAAGTACTGAGCCTCATAAAAAATAAGTGAATAGAGAGAACCTTTGGCTCTCTCTATTCGCAATAAAGCAGGGTGATTAAACTGATAGCTATTACAAACGAAGAATTTCGGAAGCTCACCGAATACATAAAATCCAACTACGGAATCCAGCTTAAAGAGGAAAAAAAGGCGCTTGTTACCAGCAGACTTCAAAACGTGCTGGTGCAGATGAACTTCAAAAATTTTTCCGAGTATTATAATTATATAGTTAACGATAAAACGGGTGAAGCCGTGGTTACCCTTATGAATAAGATAACCACAAACCACACCTATTTCATGCGGGAACCGGAACATTTTTATTTCTTAAGGGACACCGTACTGCCCTACCTCAAGGAAAACGTTCCGAGTAAGGACCTTCGCATATGGAGTGCGGGCTGTTCAAGCGGTGAGGAGCCCTATACTCTCGCCATGATATTGGACGAGTACTTAGGAAAGGACAAGAAGCTCTGGGATTCCAAAATTCTCGCCACCGATATCTCTAACAAGGCTCTCGAGGAGGCTCTCAAGGGAGTCTACAGCAACACGGATATCTCACCGCTCCCCCCTATCTGGAAGAAAAACTATTTTCAAAAGTATGACGAAGAAAACCATGTGGTGGCTAACGCCATCAAAAATGAGATTATTTTCAGAAGATATAACCTTATCAATCAGCAATTCTCCTTTAAAAAGAAATTCCACGTGATTTTCTGCAGAAATGTTATGATATATTTTGACAGCGAAACAAGAAACGAGCTTGTCAACAGATTTTATGACGCGACCGAGGTCGGGGGGTATCTTTTCGTCGGACACTCAGAATCGCTCAACAGGGAAGCCACAAAGTATAAGTACATAAAGCCTGCTGTTTACAGGAAGGAGTGAGGTTATGCCGAAGAAGATACGGATATTGATTGTCGATGACAGCGCCTTGTTCCGCGCAATGGTATCAAGAGGCGTGGCCGAGGATCCTGAAATAGAAATAGTAGCCCAGGCAGGAGACCCTTTCGAGGCCCGTGAAAAGATAATTCAGTTCGATCCGGATGTCATGGTGTGCGACGTTGTTATGCCCAAGATGGATGGTATCGAGTTTATAAGAAGACTCCTGCCCCAGTATCCTCTAAGAGTTGTCGTCGTAAGCTCACTCAGCGACAAGGTTCTCGATGCGATGAACGCCGGAGCGGTCGATTTTGTGGCAAAGCCGGATATGAGTGCAGGCAGAACACGCGAGGCCTTTATGGCCGAGATGATATCTAAGATAAAAATAGCCGCGTCCGCAAATATTTCTGCCGGAAGAGTCGTCTCCACAGCCTCCGCCGTTTCCTCAAATGTCGTGTCGGTTAGCAGCAGCGCTTCAAGCAAAAAAATAATCGCTATAGGAGCTTCAACCGGCGGTACCGAGGCAATATTCAGCGTATTGAAATCTTTGCCGGCAAACAGCCCGGGAATAGTAATTGTACAGCATATACCGCCCGTATTTTCGAGAATGTTTGCCGAAAGGCTTGACAAGTCGACGCTGCTCAAGGTTAAGGAGGCTCAGACTGGAGATATAGTTGAAAAGGGCCAGGTTCTTATAGCCCCAGGCGATGCCCATATGAAGCTGGTTAAGGTCGGACCTATGCTTAAGGTCGAGGTCTTTAAGGGTGAAAAGGTTAACGGTCACTGCCCCTCCGTAGATGTTCTATTCGAGTCTGTGGCCACTGTATGCGGCGCAGACGCCGTAGGCGTCATTCTGACGGGCATGGGCAACGATGGCGCCCGGGGGCTTCTCTCGATGAGGAAACGCGGTGCAAGGACTGTAGGCCAGGACGAGAAGTCCTGCGTGGTGTACGGTATGCCCCGTGTCGCATACGAGCTTGGAGCCGTAGAAAAGCAGGTAGCGCTCAGCGCAGTGCCGCAGGCAATCTCTGCCGCTATTTCCTAATACTTAAGAGTTTTTGTATTCTCCTAATAAAGCGCCTCATGCGGAAACCGCATGAGGCGCTTAAGATTGTAGATAAACTCCCTCGCAGAGAAATAGAAATCTATTTTTCCGGGAATTCACTTCTCGGAAAAATTCCTCAGCCCGCGCAAATCGTGCGCGACCGGGGGTATCGCGGCGTAAGCCGCGTATCTAGGGGGAATTGGATTCCCCCTAGAAGCTTGTAGGCAAAGACACCTCATGTGAATGCCACATGAGGTGTCTCTTTTTTACTCAAACAATACCGGAACGTATTCCGACATTACAGCCATTTGATTTTCTTTTCCTATTTCGGCGACCAGCTCTTCTCTGATTATCCTGATGTTTCTTGGCGCCTCGATGCCAATCCTGACCTTATCTCCGTCCACGTCAATCAATGTTATTCTGATTTCGTTTCCGATAAGGATGCCTTCGTTTTGTTTTCTTGTAAGCACCAACATATTCAACCACCGCCTTTTATGCGTTTGCCGAGAATCTCGTTGATAGGCGTACGAACGCTGTATTTCCTGTCATCCAGAATGATCTGGCACCCTTTGCTGTTGCGGACGTTGACTATTATCGGCGCTGCCAGGTTTACGGTCATTATCTTCAAGTTTCGGGGAATAACGAGAATGCATAGGACATATACGTCCTTTATTTTCTTGATTCCAAGGGCGCTGACATCGTCCTTGGAAATTTCGAAGGAGTATTCCGGATTGATTATAAATGGATCTATCACAGGCAAGGATATCTCCCTGTGATCCAAGGACTGAAGCCAGTTTATAGGCTTACTGTCCTCAATCGATAGAAGTGCAAACCTCTTATCATCCTGAAGACCGGGTAACCCTTTTTCAAACAGAAGTATTTTGCTGTCGTCTATTTCAACTTCTCCAAAATGTGAGGTCTGTATTTTCATCTTTTCACCATCTCATAGTATTATTGTTGGGTTTTAAGGCTGAGCGTTCGAAAACCACAGCGGTTTAAACTTCAGTGTCTACAATTCTGCCCGATTCCTTGGGAATGGTCTGTTCAACAACAGTAAATTCAATGCTCGGCTTTGGAGACAGCTCTACATTTACCGATGCCTTCGGCTCAACTGTGATACTGGGGGTCTGGTATTCATCCCAGATAATCTTCACCTCATGGCTAGACCAGTCTATTTGGATATCTCCGGGCGTACCTTCCATCTTTATGGTGCCGTCCGGAACATTTCCGTTGTATAGCTTCGGTTCCTCCACCTTGAGCATTTTCATTCTGTTAAGCTCAGCTATGGGATTGCCGTTTGAGGGCAGCGCGCCCACAAAGTACCCGTCGTTCGAGATTTCCTTAATGGCCTCGCTCGCATGGGCGATAGCTTGTGCCGAACTCTCGTCAATAAGCTTATAGATACTTTTGATTCCGATTTTATTCTTAAAATCCTCCATATCAAGCTTGACGCGAGCAGGCTCAGTTTCGACAGACATTTCCGCAGACCTCTGCTCGACCTTCATGCGCCGAATCGGCATGTCAATCGACAAAGAGGCCATCTGTGAATCAATCTTAAGCTGCGCCCTTTGCTGCTCAATTTGAACCCTTCGTACTTTCATACAAATTCCCCCTCAACCGCCTAAGGAATAAAGAAATCATCTAAGAAAATCTATAAGCGAGGTCTGCATAATCTTAGAGCCCGCCGCCAGTGCCGCGCTGTAAACCGTTTTTGCAGTGTTCAGATTTGTAATTGCTTCGGCCATGTCGACATCCTCGGCCTCGGATTTCATTTTCTCGTAATTTAATGTGCTCGTGGTGTATCTGTCTGATATAAGATCAAGCCTGTTTTGCGTGGAACCCACTTTAGTCTGGAGAGTAAGAACGTTCTGCTGGGCGTTTTGGAGCTCGGAAACCATTCCTCTGAGCTCATCTGCGCTTGCTCCGCTTTCGAGCAGCTTCGAGCATTTGTCAAGCACATGATAAATGTTTTCCTTACCTGTCCCTAAAAAGTCAATGCCGTTAACGCCAAATTCCAGAGTTTGCTCGACCCCTATCGTAAGCGAAGTGTGTTTTGCGGCTTCATTATTTAGGGCCGTTTGCTGACTGACCTGAGGTGGAGTGGACGTAGTAAGCTCAGTAGTGAGAATGCCCGAAATATTGTTTACCGCCTCTTCCATGAGCGAGCCTGTCCCTAAAAGCGTATCCGGAAGCTCATCACGAACGTCGGTCAAGGCAGTGTCCAAATCGCCAAGCGCAGCATTAACTTCAGCCGAAAATGCGGGTGTTCCTAGGTTGGTTGAATCCGGCAAATTCTTTACGTTGGTTATGGCTGTCTCGAGAGCGGTTCTTAATGTGCTGCCCGTAGGGTCTGGAATAACCCCGGCAAAGCTGAGTGTTAATTCCGAGTCCTCCAGAAGTCCCGACAGCGCGCTCTCAGCATCCTCTTTGGTTGCAGCAGCGCTGACCGTATTCTCCAAGTCGGTCGTAGGAAGCGCAAGCGTGGCTTTCCAGTCTGCCGCCCTGTCCAGAATGGACTTCGCATCTGTAATGCTGAAGCAGTTATCAAGTTCATCCTGCGTCATTACGGTGATGCCTTTTTCCTCATAGTATTCTGTATTTATTGACCCGTCGCCGTTTTTTTCTATTGCGGGGTCAGTATCGAGAATATAATCTCCGGCGAGTTCCTTCGAAGTCTCATTATAAAAATCATTGTAAAGTGTAGTAAGATAGTCTTTGACGCCTGATAGCGCCTTGTACTCAGTACTGCTGTCGTCAATGCCGAATTCTTTTGCCGACTCAAGCGCCGAATTCGCAGCTGTCAGCATGTCTGAAAGAGCTTCTTTTCCGTTCTCACAGAGGGTATTTTTCGCGTAATAATCAGACGTTGTAGCCCCCAGGTTCGTTGCAACATCCGAAATCGTGCTTGCAAAGCCTGATAAAAGCCCCGAACTGGTATCGAATTCATCCTTCCACGAAAACTTAGATAGGTTTATTCCGTTGTAGATAATATCTCCCGTAGCGTCATCTATCGAGAAGGGCGGGGTTTTAGTAACTCCGTTGCTGCTTCCCGTGAAGTTATAGCCTCCGAAAATATAGCTTGTGCCAAGCGTATTATTGGATATCGACAAGGCTTCCTTTTTTAGATTCTCGAATTCTTCTTTAATAACGTCAAGCTCATCCTGGGTTTTCGAACCGCTTATAGCTGACTGCATTTCCTCATAGGCCTTCTGGCATATTTCGTTGAGCTCACTTACAGAAGATTCTGTTTCTGTGAGGTAACTGGAAGCCGCCGATATGTTGCTTTCATACAAAGAAAGATTTGAGAGCTTGTTTCTCGCCTTAAGCGCAGTTATCGTGGCCAGAGGGTCGTCCGATATCCGAGATATTCGTTTAGTGGAGTCGACCTGACTTTGGTATTTGCTGACCCTGCCGAGGCTTGAGTTGGCATCGGAAAGGAACTTGTTAACAATCATCGAATTCGTGATTCTCATGGCACGCCTCTTTTCTATGTTGGATTATCGCCCGACTACTCCGGTATTATTTATTAAAGTATCAAGCATTTCATCAATAGTTGTGATTGTTCTGGCACATGCACTGTAGGCCTGCTGGAAAACGATGAGGTTTGTGGTCTCCTCATCCACCGAAACGCCTGAAATAGACGTTCTCTGCGTGTCTACGCTGTTTATAAGGGACTCCTTGGTGTCGAGCACGCTCTTGGTTGTGTTCAGTGTTATTGCCATATGACCAACGATACTATTCAGGCTGCCTGAATAATCGTTTGTCGTAGCGGCTTTGTACATCAACGAAGCTTGCTCGCCGTTTCCGGTTTCAGTCGGGTTAGTTGTAAGATTTACAGGGGTATCCGAACCTGCAATATTATATATGCTGGCAAGAACCTCGTCGCTGATTGAGAAGTTTCCCGCATTCAAAAGTGAGTAGTCGTCCGCCGCAGGCGAGCCCGATTGGGGAACCTCAAAGAAGTTAAGTCCTTTTGTACTTGTGCTGCCATCTGTGGGATATGTATATCCTGCCTGATGAATCGTGTTGATATCTTCAGCTATCTCTCTGACAAGTGAATTGAGCTGATTCATATAATATGGGATTCCGGCGCTGCTTGCGCTGTCCTCCGAAGTCATCTCCATGCTGGAATATAGCTTTCCGCCGGTCACCGTTCCCGCATCAATGCTTAATACTGTGGTGCCTAAGGTGAGGTTATTCTTTTTATAAGACACCAGGTTTTCAACCTCGCTAAACTTCCCACCAGATACCAGTGAAAACCCCGAGTATGTAACATCAATTACATCCGAATTCGCGGGGTTCTCAGAGGTTTGAATTTCTGCTATTGCTCTGAGATCAGCTATTCTATCGTCGCGATCCGATATCCAAGTCGAGTAATTTGTGTTTGTCGGGTCATCTAAAATCTGCTGGTTTAGCAGCGCAATCTCTTCCGTCAAGTCATTAATATCCGCAGCGTCGCTCTCGACTGTGCTGATTTGTATCTCATTCGCGGTTATGCCGCTGACAAGATCCTCTCCGCCGATTTTCACGTCTACCATGCTGGTATTGGTTGCATTGTTTTCGTAGGTTATGTTCACATAGCCCGAAAGCTCGTCTAAGAGTAGGTTGCGTTCGTCGTTAAGGTCGTTCGCCTTTTCGCCTGTTCTCTCATAGCTCGCAATCGCATCGTTGAGCACCGCTATTTTCTCCGCTATGGAGTTTATTTTCTGAGCTACTGTGCTTATGTTAGAGTTTTGGTCGTTCCAAAGAGAAACCATCTCTTGATAGACATTATTAAAGTTCTCAGTAAGACCGATGGCCTGCTGCTGAACGTTTGTCCTGTATTCCTTGCTCGAGGTGTCCTTTGAAAACTCGTTCATCGCCTCAAAGTAGTTTTCCATCGATGAGGTAATCCCGCCGTCCGAGTTCTCACCGTTAAAAAGCCCCTCAAGATATGTCAGCGCCTGAGTCCTTGATTCGCTGTAGTTATAGCTCGTGCTCAGGTTGCGGTACTGCTGGTCCAGATACGAGCTTCTCAGCTGCTGTACCGTCAAGACCTCAACACCCTGTCCGACATTGTTGTCCTCGGTCGGGTGAAGGAGACGGTAAGCGTAGCCGGTTTCCTTTGCGGAGGTAACGAGTCTCTGCCGGGTATAGCCCACTGTGTTCGCGTTTGAAATATTGTGTCCGGTAATCTTGAGATTTTGCATTGATACCGACAGGCCGGATTTTGCCGTTTCAAACATACCGAAAGTTGATGACATATCTATACCCCAATTCTATATGTGAAAATCCAATAAATTAATATTTCTGGATTCCTCTTTCCTGACTCCCTGGACATTATAAAAGTTGCTTCTGCTCCTCGGAACCAAAAGCAGATTGATCATATAGTCCGTATAGCCTATATGGTAATTCAGCAGCTCCCTGTTCTTTGCGTTTTGAAGGGAGAGACTTTTCACCTTATCCGCCATTAAATTTTTCGCATTTAAAAGCCTTGCCTTGCATTTAAGGTCATCCATGTTCCCGATGAGCTGATCCATATTGACCCCCGCGCTCTCTGCCCCCAGAGCGGACGCGAGCAGAGCGGCGGCTTTGATCCGCTCCTCTTCACCCCTGCTAAGCTCGGAAATATAATCCTCTTCCTTTTCGCGAAGGGCCATCAGTCCCTCAATATTCTGGGAGGTCAGTAAGGTTTCCTGCTCCTTAGCGCAGGCATATAAGCTGCTTAATATTCCGGTAATATCATCCATTACCGAAAGCAGTTCTTCGGCTGCACCTACTACGGCTTCGTTCTTCATTCTTCAGCCTCTGTTATTTCACGGGGGAACCGTTAATTATACTGTCTGTAATCTGCTGGTCAGATACTGCATATGTGTTGTTTTTTATTCTCGCCTTAATGTCGGCAACCTTTGCGTCCTCATCGGAGCCTATCTTATCGGCCGCCGCCTTTGCAGCCTTCATAATAGCGGAATACTTCTGGGCGCCCTCCGACAATTCCACAGTGTCTGATATCTTGGGAGCCGATACCGGCTTTGACTGCACGCTGCCGACATTGTTCAAATACTTAGATATTGCGTCTCCCTGCCCGACTGAATTTATTTTCATGGTTTTCACTCCCCAATTATACTCTACTTGTTAAAGTTGATCGGCAGTACCTCGGGTTTCTTCTTATCGATCTCTGAGTCCTTTTTAACCTTCAGGCTCTCCGCGAGGATCTTTATCCTGCATTGCTCGCAAAGCGGACCTGCCGTAGTCTCCGCACCGCAGGCCCTGCAGCGGTTGCCGATTCCCATTTTACTGTCAATATTGATTTTTCCCTGCTTAATCAGGTAAGTCAGCGCTTTCTCGCTTATCTCCGTGTTTTCAACGATCATAGCGAAATTAGCCTTGTCCGGATTCTGGTATATGAACTTTCTGACCTTTAAATAAGTCTCATCTAGTGCTTTAGTACAGTCAGAACACATTCTCGAGCCGAAGCTGTTAAAGGCGTTTCCGCAAAATTCGCATCTGCTAAGTGCCACTTGATTTACCCCCAACTGATTATTTGGTAACTCCTGATAAGCATACTAAAACTTTTTCATAATTAACGCATTGTATTTGCAAGCCCGTCCATTTGATCCGCTGTCTGAAGGGCTTTGCTTGCCATTGTAAACGCCCTTTGCGATCTCATGAGGAGCGTCAGCTCCTGTGCCAAATCTACGTTTGAGCCTTCAAGAGCGCCCTGCTCTATTTGCGGGTCGCGGGCAGCAACAGGCTCTCCGGAATTTTCAGTAACGCTGAAACAGCTTTTTCCCGTCGGCATAAGGCCTTCGGGATTTGGGAGCTCCACTATTCCAAGTTCTGCAATCTGCGTATCTTTTATGCTCAGTATGCCCGATTTCGAAACCGAGATATTACTTATGTCCTTAGGAAGCGTAATCCTGCTCCCGCTCGTATCTAGCAAATAGTTTCCCTCTGCGGTGACCAGAAAATTGTTGTTGTCTTCGACCGAAACGCCGAAGCTGCCGTTTCTGGTATACAGTCTCTCACCGTTAGAATCTTCCACAGTGAAAAATCCCTCGCCGCGGATGGCAAAGTCCATCAGCGAGCCAGTTGGCATAAGCTTTCCTGTCGTAAAATCCGTCGAGGTGGCGCCTACAATAACGCCGCTTCCGGCCAGCAGGTTATTCTCCTCACTGCTGCCCACAGGAGTTTCCATAAGCGAATAAAGCGCATCCTTAAAGTCTACCCTTGTGGACTTATAGCCCACAGAATTTACATTTGCCACATTTGAAGCGATAGTATCAAGTCTTAGCTGCTGGTTTTTAATTCCCGAAGCAGCTGTATATATTGCACGCATAAACACCCTCCACAAAAAAGCGTTTCTATAAGCTTCGTCCGCTTTAAGCGGAACTATCCTCCGACCTTGCCTATGTTCACAGCAAGTCCCAGTGTATTGTCCGTCATGCTTACGACCTTTTGGTTTGCCTCATACTTTCTGTATAAGGTCATCAAATCCACCATCTCGTCGGCTACATTTACATTTGAGTTTTCCTGGGCAAACTGCTTGACCTTTGCGCCGTCGGCAGGGGCTGCCGCCGCACCGCCATAAGCATAGTAAAGGTTGTCTCCCTGCTTTCTGAGAACGCCGGGTTCATTGAAGGTTACAAGTCTTAGCTTATCACTTTCTCCTGTAGCCCCTGTTACGGTTCCGTCAGGCGCAACCGAGAAGTTTTGGTTTCCCACATTTATGCGTCCGTTTTCTCCCAGCACATAATTGCCGTCAGAGGTTACTAGGTATCCCGCTTCGTCAACCTTAAAGTTTCCTGAGCGCGTGTAGCGCTCGCCGTTTTCGGTCTCCACCGCAAAGAAGCCCTCCCCCTCTATAGCGAAGTCTGTCGACTTCCCTGTAGACTCCAGAACACCTGGAGCAAAGGCCGTAAAAAGCTCATCAATGTGGGTACCATGGTTGTACGGGCCCACTTCATTTGAACCATAAATGTTTACGCTGGGATCGTTTATCCTGTACAGCATCACTTCGCTGAATGAGGAAGTAACAAGCGTATCCTTTTTAAAGCCTGTGGTTTCGGCGTTGACCAAGTTGTTTGTTACAACGTCCATTCTGTTTCGCTGAACAGCCATACCTGTCGCCGCGGTATAAAGACCCCGAACCATATGTATTCCTCCCATTATGGCGCGGGCAAAAATACCACTTGGAATTATCGCTCACACCATTATTATCGTAAAAAAACACTGCTTCTTTAGTTATTTAATACAAGTTCCGTATAAAAAACCAAAAAAACTACTTATTGCCAAATATTTTATAATTAATATACAAATTATTGTTCAACTTTCCAGTTTTACTCTCATTTCCATGAGAACCCTGGAATGTATCTGAGAGACTCTTGACTCGGAAATCTCAAGTATTTTTGCAATGCTTCTCATGGTAAGCCCCTCGAAATAGTGAAGAGTGATAACCATCTTTTCTCTTTCAGGCAAGCATTCGACAACCTTTTTAAGGGCTTCGGACATCGCTTCGCTTTCGATTTGCTGATAGGGGTCGTTTTTGTAATTATCCGCAAACTCTTCCGTTTCCTTCTCAAAGAGCATCGACTCAAAGTATACGAGGTTGAACATGAGGGTCTTCTGCAGAACCTTCTGCACTGTGCTTAGCTTTACACCGAGGTATTCGGCGATTTCCCTTTCGGTAGGCCTTCTGTTAAGGCTTGCCTCCAGCGTTTCATAAGCCTTCTTAATACTGCTGATTTTGCTCCTCAGGCTGGTCGGCGCCCAATCCTGCTTCCTCATATAGTCAATAATCTCGCCGCGGATACGGATTGTGGCGTAGGTTTGGAACTTTACCCCGAAGGACTGGTCAAACTTATTCACCGCATCGATAAGGCCCAGAACCCCGCAGCTTATAAGCTCGTCCTTTTCGCTGTAGTCTTTAAACTGAGGCATGAGCCGTTTTACGACGATATTAACGATATACAGGTAACTCAGTATTATCTTGTTCTTTATTTCCTCGCTGTGAGTTTTGAAATACTGCTCCCATAAACTATCCACGTCGTTTAAGGCTTCTATATTCATACGCCTTACCTCTTACAATTATTTATATGACAGTTTATTGCGCTGACTGAGTACTACGAGCTTGATTATTGTGTCCTTGGCTTTTTTAGAAATATTATCGAATTTGATCCCCACAAAGTAGCGCTTCTGCTTATGGCTGCACCTTACAACCTTGCCTTTAATATCTGTGAGCGTTTCGCGAATACCCAGGGTATCGATATCCAGAATTATCTCAAGCTGCTGACTGAGTGTCAGGGGGCCGTCCGACTTGATTAGCACCCCTGTTTCGCTTATATCCACAGTCCTAGTAGTTTTCCAGGTTTCCAAAGGAATTGTCTCGGACATTATTTGGCGGAATTTAACTTTTACGCTTTCACATACGCGGAACGCGTCTCTTCTCTGTATCTTCGTGTTGCTCAGGGCCTCAAGCTCTAAAACCATAACCTCATGGAGGGCGTATACGTCTTTAACCATGGTTTCAAGCATATACATGGCCTTCTCGTTAACGCATATAAGGTTATACTTCTCCCCACGGAATATTATAACAGATTCCTTGCTGTTTGTGGGTAACATAATTTTAATTATGTTATTGTCTATAATGTCACAAATAACCGTTATAAAACCTGCTTCTCCGCACTTGAATCGAACTTCGTTTCCAACCCTGAGTGTTTTTTCTAAGTTAATCATAAAAGTATGAACTCCTAACGTGCTTAGGTTATCACTGATTCAATAGCGTCCCCCAACAGCCGATTAAATCGTAATCGCTTATGTAATCTTTATAATGTTTTCTATCTGAAGCTCTACGCTTTGCTCTACCTCCGCGTAGGAAAGCACCGTCAAATTGGGAGCGACTCTCTCTATCAGCTTTTTAAACTTTGCCCTTACAACCGGAGCGGTCAGTATGACATTCTTTTTGCCCTGAAGCGTTACCTTATCAATTATCTCCTTGGTATTTATGTACAGGCTCTGGAGCTGGGAGGGTTCAAGAACCGTAACAAGCCCCGACTCCGTTCGCTTGGTTTTTTCGATTATGAGCTGCTCAACCTTAGTGTCCAGCGCTGAGACCGAGACGTCCTCTCCGAGAATAAAGCGGTTTGTTATAACACGGCTAAGGTTCTGGCGAACGTATTCCGTAAGATCGTCGGGGTTCTTGGTTATGCTGCCGTAATCGGCGAGCGTTTCAACTATGGTCGCAAGATTCTTTATAGGCACGTTCTCCTTAAGAAGGCGAACAAGTATTTTCTGAATTTCTCCTAACGAGAACATCTTCGGAATAACCTCTTCGACAAGCGCCGGCTGCTGCTGGGCAAGGTTTTCTATAAGCATCTGCACCTGCTGGCGGTTCATAAGCTCGCTGCTGTGCGTCTTTATTACCTCCATAAGGTGGGTGGTGATAACGGACGGCGGGTCTATTGTCGTATAGCCCAAAAGCTCCGCCCTTTCGCGCTGCTTCTTGGTAATCCAAAGTGCCGGCAGCCCGAAGGTCGGCTCAACCGTTTCAACTCCGGTTATTGTCTCCTCTGCGCCGTCGGAATTTATCGCTAGATAGTGGTCTGTCATAACCTCGCCGCTGGCGACCTCTACTCCCTTGATTACTATTTTGTACTCGTTTGTTCCAAGCCTCACATTGTCTCTCATGCGCACCGAGGGAATGATGATGCCGAGCTCCATCGCGCATTGCCGTCTTATCATTATAACGCGGTCGAGAAGGTCACCGCCAAGGCTTGCGTCTACGAGCGGAACGAGGCCGTAGCCGAACTCAAGCTCAAGCTGCTCCACCTGTAGAAGGTTAAGTACATTTTCCGGCTTGCGCTTTTCGTCGGCTGTTTCTTTTATTGCGTCCTTTTGGGGCGGCTCTATGCTCTTTTTAATGCTGCTGCGAAGAAATAGACCGGCTCCCATGAGTATCGCGGCAACAGCGAAAAGCTGCGGCTTTGGGAAACCCGGGACTATACAAAGGCACAAAAGAACCGCACCGCAGATAAGCATTGTATTTGGGTTCGACAATAGCTGCTTTGACAAATCGGTACCGAAGCTTCCGTCCGATGCAGACCTTGTGACTACGATACCGGTAGAGGTGGAGATGAGCAGCGCAGGTATCTGGCTAACGAGGCCGTCGCCCACCGTCGCGAGGGTATAAATCTGTATTGCCTTGTTGATCTCCATACCTTCCATCGTCATGCCGACAATGAGTCCGCCAACGATATTGACAACCGTAATAATAATGCTTATTATCGCGTCGCCCTTGATGAATTTACTGGCACCGTCCATTGCGCCGTAGAAATCAGCCTCTCGCTGGATATCGGAACGGCGCTTCCTCGCGGTCGCGTCGTCGATAGCGCCGGTGTTAAGGTCAGCGTCGATGGCCATCTGCTTACCGGGCATCGCGTCAAGCGTAAATCGAGCCGCAACCTCCGAAACGCGCTCGGAGCCCTTGGTGATAACCACAAACTGAATTGCGATTATTATGAGAAACGCGACTATTCCGACAACTAGATTCCCGCCTATAACAAACGAGCCGAAGGTTGCGATGACTTCGCCCGCGTCTCCGGCGTTTCCGAGAATAAGCTTTGTCGACGCGAGGTTAAGCGACAGCCGAAAAAGCGTAGTTACAAGTAGCAAGGTGGGCAACACTGAAAACTCAAGCGGCCCCTTTATAAAAAGTGCCATAAGCATAATGAAAAGTGACACCGTTATATTCATTATCAGCAGAGTATCCAGCAGCCAAGTCGGAATCGGGATTATAATAATCAGGATTATTCCGAGTATGAGACCGCTGATTGCCACATCGGATCTTTTCATTGCCCGCAACCTTTCATTTAATCATGCCTTTACAGTTTTATATACGTAAATCAGAATGTCGGCAATCGCCTGGTACATCTCGACGGGTACTTCGTCCCCGACTTCGCACGACGCATAGAGAGCGCGCGCCACAGGCTTGTTTTCGACGATTGTGACCTTGTGCTTTTTTGCAAGTGTTTTTATCCTCTGAGCGAGGTAATCCTGTCCTTTTGCGATGATCACAGGAGCCTTGTCCACGTTTTCCTTGTATCTGAGCGCCACGGCAAAGTGAGTCGGGTTAGTGACCACCACATCAGCCTCTTGGATCTTCTGCATCATTCGCATTGCGCTCATCTTACGCTGCTTCTGCTTTATCTTTCCTTTTATCTGAGGGTCTCCCTCGGTCTGTTTGTTCTCCTCCTTGACCTCCTGCTTGGTCATTCGAAGATCCTTTTCAAACTTCCACCATTGGTAGAGGTAGTCAAGTGCGGAAAATGCGAGCAGCGCTATGGCTATCATTATGCCCATCGAAAGACCCGTGGATAATATCTCCGAAAAGGCCCTGGGCACGCTTAAATATGTGTACCCGCTAAACTTCGAAATCGCGCCAGCGAACTGCTTGTACACGATGTAGCCAATAATGATTATCTTAATTATGGATTTAACCAGTTCGACAACCGTATTTCGGGAAAAAATCCTCTTAAAGCCGTTAATTGGGTTGATTTTCTTAAAATCGGGCTTGAGCTTTTTTGTAACCAGCATCGGCCCAGTCTGAAGCACATGAACCATAATCGAGCCTACGATTACTACAACCATGAGCGGCAGCATTATCGGAACTATTGTAAAAATAATATCCCTGTAATTAGCCATAATCGTCTTGCTGCTCAGGCTTCCGGCCTTTTCCGCAACATCGGAGGAAAGGCTGCTCGCCATAAATTTCTGCATTGAGGTCATAAAGCCGTAGTAGCCGATTTTCAGCGTGCCGAAGGTAAAAAACATCATCAGCGCCGAGGCCAGGTCGTGACTTTTATGTACGTCTCCTTTTTCGCGGGCTTCCCGCTTCTTTTTAGGTGACGCTTTTTCGGTTTTTTCTCCGCTGCCCTGAGCCATATTCACCCCAAGCCGCATTCATGACCGTCTTAAGCCCTTTTGCTGCGGCTGTCCCTATCAAAATTAAGTTGTTCCCGACAAGTAACCGAACATCAGCTCTATGTACTCAAATGCCTTGTTGAATATCCCCTTTGAAAAATCGGCAAATATCGAAACGGTCAACACAAGCATTATCAAGCCTATTATTATCTTAATGGGAATACCCACGACAAACATATTCATCTGCGGAACTGTTTTTATCATCGCTCCAAGCGCGATTTCAAGAACTATTCCTGCCGCAAGCACCGGCATCGCGACCATAACGGAGAATACAAACGCGGTGCTTATGGTTTGAATCGCGGCATACATTATTTCCGGCACCGCAACAACTGTGCCCACCGGAACCTCTTTTACCGTTCTGTATAGTATCTCAATAAGCTTAAGATGACCGTCCATCAGAAAGAAAGAGATGAGAAGCATTACATTGAAAAGACTTCCCGTTACAGGCGTCTGCGTGTTGTCCTGAGGATCGTATATGCTTGCCATGCTGTAGCCTATCTGGTAGTCCATGATTGCGCCTGCCGTCATTATAACATTGAACATGGTGGTAAGCACAAAGCCCATCGCCACGCCGAAAAGCAGCTCCTTAACAGCAATGAGAGCGTATTCCAGCAGGTTTCTGTACACAGGATAAACAGCCGGTTCTGGAAGTCCTGTTATGAAAACGAGAGTAAGTATAAGGCAGAAGCCAATCTTAAACGTATTCGGGACATTCTTTCTGCCGAAAATCGGACTGCCTATCAAAAGTCCGCTCACTCTTATGAACAGCAGAAAAACGTAGTCGATATGCTCTGACACGGCGGTTAGACTAGTCATTTCGCCTACCTCAGCATCGTATTAATGGCGGAAAACAAATCGGTTGTAAAGCCGGTAAGCTTGCTCATTATCCAGCCGCCGAAAATAAGAAGCGCTAAGAGTATGCCGATAATTTTCGGCACGAAGGCCAGCGTCTGTTCGTTTATCTGCGTAGTTGCCTGAATAATCGATATTATAACTCCGATTACCAGTGCGGCTATAAGCATTGGCATGGAGGCGCTTAAAACAGTAATAATCGCGGCCTTCAATATTGCTATGACATCAGTCTGTGAAAGCATATTTTCTCCCTCTCCGAGCCGATCTGTCCAGTTTAGGCTCCGAAGCTCTTAATAAGCGTTCCTATGGTAAGCTGCCAGCCGTCCACAAGCACGAACAGAAGTATTTTAAACGGCATGGATATCATAGCCGGAGGAAGCATCATCATGCCCATCGCCATGAGCGTGCTGGAAACGACCATATCTATAACGATAAAGGGTATGTAGATAAAAAATCCTATAGCAAAGGCGTGCTTAAGCTCGCTTGTTATAAATGCGGCGATCACAACCCTGTCGGGAATGTTCTCTATATTCGAGGTGTCCTCCACCCCCGCGAGGTTTGCAAAGAAATCCTTATCGGTGCTGTATATTTGCTTTAACATAAAATCACGAAGCGGAACCTTCGCCCTATTTCCGAATTCTCCGATCGTTATTTCCCCCTGAACATAGGGCTCATATGCCGCGTCCTTGACCTGATTGATTACGGGACTCATAACGAAAAAGGTGATAAAGAGGGCAAGTCCTACAATGACCGTGTTCGGCGGCATATTCTGAAGTCCGATTGCGTTTCTCATGATAGAAAGGACTATAACTATGCGCGTAAAGCCCGTCAGCATGATAAGCATCGAGGGTATCAGTGTGATAACCGTAAGAATTACGATTATTTTCAGCGCCTCCGGGTCGCCCTTAAGGATGGAATCCAGAGTAAGAGCCCTGGATTTCAGCGTCACGGCTGTAATAATCATTAACACCGTTAAAGCACTTATTATTATTTTAATGGCTTTTGGCACCGAAGTTTTTTGCTTTATCTCAACTTCCGGCAGCCTCAGCACAGTTTCAGCGGATCTCAATGGCTCACCACATTTCAAATAATTCACTACTGGTCTTTTTCTTCGCTCTGTTTTTTAAGAATCTCGGCAAAATCCTGACTCTTCTCCGTCCGCTCTGCGGTTTGAATGTCCTCTTTCTCCTGCGGATATTCAGCAATTGCGCCTTTTGAGAAAAGTCTTTTCAGGCTTGCCGCAAACTCGGCCTTGAAGCGCTGCCAAAACCCAACAAATCCGCTGCCGAGGCTTGACGCCCGGGCGGATTCCTGACCCCGCTTAAAAAGCTCTGTCAGCTTCGGCTCAAAAAACTCATCTTCCTTTAAATCAAGCTCCGACAGCGGAACCTTGTCCAGCATTTCAACACGCTGCGTGCCGACTCCGAGTATGTATGCGTATTCGCCTATCTTTACTATGGAGACCGACTTGTCCTTCCCGAGCGGAAGCGTTCCGGAAAGCTTTATATTGGAGCTTCTGCGAAACTTGCCGCCTGACGCTTTTGCGGTTACTTTAGTAACATAATAGGCGGCAAAAATCAGTATGCATATTACAACAATAGCTTTAAAATATTCCCACCACATTTATGTTCCCGCACTTTCCCGAGACACGCAGTTTAAACCTGCATGTTCATGATTTCCTTGTATGCGTCAACCGCCTTATTTCTGATAGCTACGGTAAGATTCAGCG
>CAYQMY010000012.1:0-23151 GCA_964418735.1 uncultured Oscillospiraceae bacterium
AAAGGCAGACCTGAATAATTACTTTATTAGTTTTAGCCATGGTATTTTTCTCCTTTCAAATGCGTCACACGGGGTCGTCCATAAACTTCTTCGCGATTTTAAACACCTCAAAAAGCTGCTTGTCGCGCTTTGCCATAAGCGCCTGCTTGTCTACGCCCGTGTAGTCATAGAAGCCCTTGCCAGACTTGACGCCCAGCTCGCCCTTTTCGACATGCTCTGCGAGAGTTTTCGGCATATCCACCTCCGGCGGCATGGTATAGCTCTTGTTTTTATAATTGTTTGCGGTCATGTCGAGTCCGCCGAAGTCGGCGCGCTTGCAAAGTCCGAGTACAACGGCGCGGGGAATAAAGCTTGCCTTTACGGCCTTGTCGATATCCTCCGGTGTGCAGTAGTCGTTGTCGAGGAGATAAAACAGCTCCTGATTCAGGCACATCTGCATGCGGTTTGCTATATAGCCGCGAATGAACTTCTTCATCGGAACAGGCGTCTTGCCGCACTTTTCAAGCAGGGCGACGGTTATGTCGCAGTACTCCTGCGGAGCCTGCTCGCCCTTTACAACCTCGACCAGCGGAATAAGCTGGGCAGGCGCATACCAGTGGGCAATTACCATCTGGGGCAGGCGGTTTTCCGGCACAAGCTCGAATACATTCAGTCCGGAAGTGTTCGACGCGATAATGCAGTCGGTTCCTATGCAGGCATCAAGCTGCGCGAAAAGCGCCTTTTTTGCATCACGATTCTCGACAATGGTCTCCATGATGAAGTCCGCGCCCTCTACAGCCTCTTCAACGGTAAGCTTAAAGTTTACTCTGGAAAAGACCTTGACTATATCCTCATAGGCAATAAGCTCCTCCTCAGCGAAGGTTTTAACGCTCTTATAAAGAGTTTCCTTGGCTTTTTCGCGAGTTTCCTCGCTGCGCGTCCACATCGTCACCTCATATCCGCCCATGGCGAACATCTGCGCGATACCGGGGCCCATGGTTCCGGCGCCGAGCACCGCAATTTTTTTGATATCGGATAGTGTTTTCATAATTTAGAACGAACCCTCTTCCCAGGCAACAAGCCTTACGAAGCCGCCGTCCGCCACTTCGCAGCGGAAGGGGAACGCGGCAATAGTCATACGCTTACCTGTGCAGGCATCCATTTCTCCGCCTGCGTTTTCTACTGTGATAACGCCGTGCTGCATGAACAGACGGTGGCAGGGCTCATAGTCAGGATAATCGACAGCCGCGTTTTTTCCAGTTGCTTGGGTATATGCTGTGTCGAGCCAAGGCATCTGCTCCTTAAGCGGCATGTGCCACAGCGGAGCATCTGTTGCGCCCCATGTGCCGGTTATGCCCTTAATCTTCTTCTCGTGGATGAGCCAATTTGCGACCTCGGGGCCCATGCCGGGATAGTAATTATAGTACTTGTCGTTGTTCATTCTCCAGTAGCGCTGGAAGCCTGTGTTCACGACCACCCAGTCACCCTCGCGGATTTCAAGACCGTCTTTTGCCGCAGCCTTTTCAAAGTCGGCAGGCTTCAGCTCAACCCAGATGTTGCCGAACTTCGCAGGATCTCCGCCGGCGGCGTTCCACTTTGCCTCAAACTCGTCGGCGAGATGGCGCATGTCAAGAATAACGCCGGTGCCGACGCAATATTCGAGCGGTATCTCGCTGAGGGTGTAGCCGTTGCGCTCTCTGTCTACCTCTTCCTCATGCAGAACATGGTTCGGAGCGTCCATGTGGGTTCCGGCGTGAAGTGTTCCGGTATAGGTGCAGGTGCGCTTATGGAAGCGTCCGAGGTACTGTCCGCGGGGGAAGAGCAAATCCTGACGCGGGCCGGGGAAGGGCCAAAGCGGCGTATCGATGCCCCAGGGATGGGACAGGTCGTAAATACGTGTCATGTTCTTTCTGTCAAGATAGAGCTTGCTTTTGTCAAGAGGCATATAAGCCATTGTAGTTTCCTCCTAAATATGTTTTGTTTACTATTTTATTTATACAGTTGAATTGTTGAAAGAAATTGGATATAATCAGAAAAGAGCATTAAAAGGGGTGAAGGATAGTGCAGTACAAGATAGGCGACGTGGCTCGTATTCTCGGCATTTCGCGGGATCTCCTGCGCTATTACGAGAAGAAGGGCGTTGTGCGTCCGCAAAAGGATATTAACAACGACTATCGATATTATGACACCTGGGACATCAACTTTCTTCTTGACTGCGTCTGGTATAAGAATTTCGGCTTCAGCATAGAGCAGACGGCGCGCATGGTAACGAACTGCCCTTATGACGATCTGCTTGGGGACCTTGACGCCAAAAACGAAGAGCTTCGTGCCTCCATCAAGCATCAACAGCTGCTTTTGCGGCGTATTGATGAGCATCGTGACAGTGTCAGCAGGATTGCGGACTATATCGGAAAATGCGACATCCGCGAATGTCCGGAAATAGTCTGTTATCTCAACCGCTATAATTTCATTTACGACAACCGCGCCGAACTTCAGGATCTCAGCCAGAGCTGGCTCAATTATATGCCCTTTACTCAGCGCTATTTTGAAATAAACCAGGACGACCTTTTGGGGGAGCGCGATAATTATGCCTGGGGCTACTCCCTTGACATGGAGTATGTCCGAGAGCTTGACGTTCCCGAAAAACCTCCTGTCGTCCATCTGCCCGCCTGCCGAAGCATACACTCAGCCTTCAAAAGCTTCGGTAAAAACGGCTTTACCCCTCGGCATATCGACTATATCGTGGAATATGCCGAAAAAAACAATCTGCAGATTTGCGGAAACGCCCGCGGCAGCCTCGTATGCAGTGTACTTGAAGGCGACGTGGTCACAGGTTATTTTGAGGTCTGGCTGCCCATAAAGGATTAATGCTTTCTCGTATCCCCGCTCCTAATCGGAGCGGGGATATTTATTTTTGCTCAGCCAATCGCTGTCAGTCCGCCGTCGGGATAGAGGATGTTGCCTGTCATGAAATCGGAGGCGGGAGCCGCAAGGAAAATCGCGGTGCCGACTATATCCTCAGGCATGCCCATCTTGCGCATGGGGTTTCCGTCTCCCTGCTGCTTGAGGTAGGTCTCAACGTCGACACCTGCATCCGCCGCGCGCTTCTCGAAAATCGAAACCATCATCGGTGTCGCGGTGATATTCGGGCCTATTGCGTTAACTGTAACGCCGAAGGGGCCGAACTCGGAGGCGAGCTGCTTTGTCAGCATATCTACAGCGCCCTTGGTTGCGCAGTAGCCTGCGTTGCCCGGGCCCTTTGTGGCGATCTTGCCGCGCACAGAGGAGAGATTGATAATCTTGCCGTAGCCGTTCTCCTTGAAGTGGCGGCCAAAGTGCTTTGCGGTAATCATAAAGCTGGTTATGTTGGCGTCAAGCATCTGGCGGAAGGTTTCGATGTCGAAATCAAGCGCGTCCTGCTTTTTGTTAAAGCCCTGCGCGTTGACAAGAATATCAACTTTGCCGCCAAGCTTTTTCTTTGCGTCCTCAAGCAGGCATTCTACCTGAGCCTCGTTTGTAGCGTCGGCCATGCTGTAAAACACATCCACGCCCGCCGCTGCCTTGATCTCCTCCTGAGCTTTTTTGAGAGAATCCTCTTTGCGGCTGGATATGAGAACCTTAGCGCCCGCTTCGGCAAGTCCCTGGGCGATTGCCTGACCGAGTCCGCCCGCTCCGCCTACTACAACAGCTGTTTTGCCGCTTAGATCAAAAAGTTTCATTACGGTAACTTCCTTCCAATTATTCAGATAATGATATTAGAGCAAAATGCTATTAAAGCAGCTCGATAATATCTGCGGTACCCATGCCGCCCGCTATGCAAAGCGTAGCGAGTCCGTACCTTACGCCGCGGCGGCGCATTTCGTGCAGGAGCGTAACAAGTATTCGGCAGCCGGACGAGCCCACGGGATGACCCAGCGCTATCGCGCCGCCGTTTACGTTTACCTTCTCTTCGTCTATGCCAAGCTCGCGGATGCAGCCGATTGACTGCGCCGCAAAGGCCTCGTTAAGCTCAAAAAGACCGATGTCGCCAATGGTCATTCCTGCCTTTTCGAGCGCCTTTTTTGTTGCAGGAACGGGGCCGAGTCCCATAATTCTGGGGTCTATGCCCGCGTTTGCGTAGCTCACAAACCTCGCCAGCGGCTTAAGCCCAAGCTCCTTGGCCTTGTCAGCGGACATGATAAGCACCGCAGAGGCTCCGTCGTTGCGGCCTGAGGAAGTGCCCGCTGTCACCGTTCCGTTCGCCTTGAAGGCAGGCTTCAGCTTTGCGAGCTTCTCAAGCGATGTCTCCCTCGGAAATTCGTCGGTATCAAAAACGATGGGCTCGCCCTTTTTCTGAGGAATTACAATTGGCACGATTTCGTCCTTAAAGCGGCCCTCGCGTATAGCGGCGGCGGCCTTTTGCTGGCTTTTAAGCGCGAAAGCCTCCTGCTCCTCTCTTGTGATACCCATCTTTTCTGCAACGTTTTCGGCTGTCATGCCCATATTAAAGCTGCCGTATATCTCCTGCGGCTGACTCTGGGGCTGAACCTCGACCAGAGAGTCGAGAAGCTGAGTATTTCCTGTTCCAAGACCGAATCTGGCTCCGCGTATGTAGAAGGGCGCCGTGCTCATGCTCTCAGCGCCGCCTGCGATAACAACGTCGCAGTCACCGCTTCTCACGCTCATCACCGCGTTGTTTACGGCGGTGAGTGCCGAGGCGCACTGGCGCATTACCGTATAGGCCGGAACCTCCTCGGGTATGCCGCAGTAGAGTGCGGCAAGCCTCGCAATATTCGGATTGTCCGATGACTGGCGGCAGTGTCCCATGACCACCTCATCGATTTTTTTGGGGTCTATGCCGCTTCTGTCGATGATGCCCTTAAGCACTGTTTTGGCAAGCTCAACCGCCGAAACGTCCTTGATTGTTCCGCCAAGTGTTCCCACAGCTGTACGGCAGGCCTCGACTATAACTACTTCACGCATAAATATGAACATTCCTTTCGCATTCTGAAGACACAAAACGACCACAAAAAGGATTGGTCATAATGTGCAGATTTTTCGGTTGCCGCTTATGCGGCAGTGCTTCTCTGCGCGCAGACTAAAAGCCCGCGCGCAGATTTTAAAACTACTTATTTGGGCTAAGAATGGTCTCTTCGACAAAGTGATCCTTATCCGTATTCGCGGACAGCTTTACGGTCTTATAGCCCTTCATCTCGATTGTGATGTCAAACTTCTTGTTTTCGGGCAGGTCATCTACATCCCAATCTCCCGCCCAGTTGGTTACAGTCTCAAAAACCTTGCCGCAGCCTTCGCATTTAAGCGTAACCTTTGCGCCGATCGCGACTTCGTCGTCCGGCAGGTAGACAGTGCCCGCAAGGAAAATTCCGGGAACGTTGAGGTGAACGACGTTAGTCGCCTGACCCTCGAGTCCCTTAAGCGGGGTTACCTTTCCTGCGGCAATTTTCTTTGAAACCTCGCTGTTTGGATCGTCAAGGTCGCCAAAGATGAGCGCCTGATTTGGGCAGGCCTCAACACAGCGCGGAACCTTGTAGCCACTGTCGAGAAGCTCGGCGCACATCGTGCATTTCTGCGCGACCTGCTCCTCCTCGTTCCAGTAAATAGCTCCGATAGGACAGGAGTCAACAAGCTCCTTCTGTCCCTTTGCCTTAGCGGGGTCGATTATAACAATACCGTCCTGGCGCTTATATACCGCGCCGTTTTTCGCCGCCTTCATGCAGGCGGGGTCCTGACAGTGCGAGCAGGGCGTGGGAACAGTCGCAACCTTAACGTTGCCGGGTCTGTCGCCGCGTTCCCACTCGACTATGTTCATCCAAAACTGACCCATGTGCGGCTCAGCGGCCGAAAGCTCCGAGGAGTGACCGCAGTGCTCGTCCTTGCATGCCATAAAGCAGTTATAGCAGGCCATGCAGCGAGCGGAATCTATCGCAATACCGTATCTCATTCTACTTGACCCCCTCTAAAATTTTCTCAAATCCCTGTCCGAATTCGGCGGGCACATCAAACTTCTCGACCTCGACAAGAGTTGAGTTCGGCACCATTCCCGGTGCCTTGCGGCCCTGAAGCTGACTGGGCGTAAGCAGGTTTGTGCAGCCGCCCTTGTCGGCGGATATCTCTCCGTAAACCACGGGATTGTATATTCCGGAAGAGGAGTAGCAGTGTATGGTCTCAGGGTTTACGCGGTTTGTTACGCGTGCGATGCCGAGCATGGCTCCGCGGTCATTGTAAAGCCTGATTATATCGCCATCGGAAATGCCCTTTTTCTCAGCTACTATGGGGTTTATGCGAACCATCTGATAGGGGTTTCCATTTACAACCTTGCGGTTCTCAGGAATCTCCCAGAGCCACTTGTTGTGCTGCTGATGGTGAGTATGATAGTCAAATCTCGGATGCGGAGATATGAGTCCATAAGGGAAGCGATGGAACAGAAGCGACTTATGGCCTTCCCAGCTGTGCTTGTAGGTAGCAATGGGAGTACGCACCTCATCGTCCGGTGCATACTTCAGAAGGCTTTCAGAAACAAACTCGAACTTGCCCGTAAGCGTGCCGAGCTTGCCCTCTTCCTGACAGGGCTTGTGGTTCGGGGTATCGCAGGGATAGCCCTCGGCGAACCAGCGGAAGCCGTAGTGGCGCTCCCAGTTCTCGGGTACTCCCGCAACGTAATAGCCCTTCTTCATGAAGTCTTCCCAGCTGATTCTCTTGCTCAAATCGCTGAACTCCCAGAAACGCTTACACCAGGCAAGCTCGTCGCGGCCCTCTGTAAACTTTTCGCCGAAGCCGAGCTTTTCAGCAAGCTGCGCGAATATCCAGTAGTCCGAACGGGACTCCCAAAGCGGCTCAATCGCCTTGTCCTGGAACACGACAACCTGCCAGTTGTTTCCGGTCTGGCTGTGGCTCTGGTATCCGGAGTTTCCGGAGTTGCAGAATTCGCCGATATCGTAGCGCTCAAGGTTTGTGCAGGCGGGGAGAATAACATCAGCAAAGCGTCCCTCGGGGTTGAAGTGTATGTCCTGATTGACAACAAACTCAAGCTCCGGGCTCTTGTACATCTTCGCCCACTTGTTTGTGTCGAGCATTGAACCGAAGAAGCTGCCGCCGTAGCGGTAGAACATATGCACCCTGTTGCAGCCAGGCAGCGGATAGACATGCTCTGTAAACTGCTGCTCCAGTGCACCGCCGCAGAAGCCCTCACCGTACCACTCGTAGTGACCTTCGAGAACTGCCTCCGGCAGATTCGGGCGGTAAAGCACCTGCTGCACTTCGTTCACGGGTGTGTAATCGGCAACGGGAGCCGAAGCTATCGAGCTTTTCGGGTCGGAATAGCCGCCGAACCAGAAGTCATAGTCCATCGGCGCGCCGGTCGTTCCTGTCCACATGTTCTGACCGGGCTTGCCCATTCCCTGCATTGCGAAAAGCGAAACCAGTATTCTGGCAAATTCGGTGCCGTTGGCTGTACGGCAGACGCCGCCGAAGCCGCCGCGCATTCCCGAGCCGCCCATGGTCTTTGTGGAAGCCCAGCGGCGGGCAATTGCCTTTATGTCGGCCGCCTTGACGCCGGTGATCTCCTCAGCCCACTTCGGAGTCTTCGGAGTTCTGTCAACGCCTGTTCCGAGTATGTGCGCCGCCCACTCGTCGAAGCGGTGACCATGCTTTTCGATATATTCCTTGTCGTAGGTGCCCTCGGTCATCCAGACGTAAGCGATAGCTTCAGCCAGCGCCGCGTCTGTGCCCATGCGGGGGCCGACCCACTTGTCGCCGTTCTTTACGCTTGAGAAGTTGTTGAACGGGTCGATGTAGATAAACTGAACGCCCAGCTCCTTGAGCCAGTGACGCCAAATGGCGCTTTCGTTCGCCGCGTAGCCGCCGCGGGTAGTGTCGGGGTCGTGCGACCACATGATCATGGTCTCGACATTTTTCAGAGCGTCCTCGAGAAGATCGAAGGGCTCCGGGCCGCCGAGACGCCACCAGTAGCCGTAGGTATGCGGAGCGCCCCAGTGGAAGCCCTCCCAGGAGTCGGGGTTGTCCATGATGCGGCTGTAGCCGAGCATGTTGAAAAATCTCTTGAAGGCGGAAAGCTTATATCCGAGAAGTCCCCAGCTGTGATGCGAGCTGGTTATCGCGGTTACAGACTCCTTGCCGTAGGTGCCCTGGATACGCTTTGTCTCTCTGGCTATGAGCTCGAGAGCCTCGTCCCAGGTCGCGCGGCGATAGCCGGATTTACCTCTGTTTTCCGTGTTGCGGTTTTTGCCGTCCGGTGTCTCCACAAAGTCCTCGCGAATCATCGGGTACTTAAGACGGTCGTAAGAATAGACCCTATCCTTCTCCTGAAGTGCGATGAGCGATACTGTGGTGTTTTTAGGCGGGCTGAAGGTCTTTCCTCTAGCCTCAATCTTCCATGGCTTCGGGTCAGTCTCGTCAAATACGAGAGGTCTTATGCGCCTGATGACGCCGTCCTCAGTGTGTATTTTGATCGGGCCGCCGACACAAATGCTGTGGGTGATCTTTTCAGCCATATATCTCCCTCCTGTTAATTATTTTAATCTTTAAGCGGCAGGTGAAGCAGCTTTCGTCGTATTGTTTGACCTCCGCTATTATGTGAAGCTGTTTCGTATTAATTCTAAACCATGGAATAATACCAATGTCAACCCCCCTATATACACTATTTTTGTGCAGTATGGTTGCTGATTGACAGCCTATAGGTTGTTAAGGCTTGCGTTAAAAATTAGTTTCCTTTTACATCAAATTTTTATATAATATAATCAAGGCAACACCGAACAATTCACGGCTAAAGCCTTAAGTACGCGCTTTCTTGCTGATTTTCTGCCAAATCGTCTAAAAATGCTCGGGAATACAAAAAGTATTCACTGCGCTTTTTAGCCTATTTGACAAAAAATCTGACTGCGCAATCCCGCACTTAGAATCGTGCGGTATTGCCTTAACAAAAAGGGGTGATTGACATGAGCGAAAAATTCAGACCCGATGACACGAACATCATAAGCTTCAGCCTTATGGGGCCGGAAAGCGGCGCTCCCTGTCTGGTGGATTCCAAGGACGGCGAAATGATTCGCATAAGGCCCTATTTTTACGACAAGGAGCATGTCGAAAAAAATTGTAACCCTTGGAAAATAGAGGCGAGAGGGAAAACCTTCTCCGCGCCCGACAAGGTGACCATAACTCCGTTCGGACTGGGATATAAGTCCAGAGTCTACTCGCCCAACCGCGTGCGCTGGCCGCTCAAGCGAGTCGACTGGGACCCGAAGGGAGAACGAAATCCTCAGAACCGCGGAAAAAGCAAATTTGTAAGAATTTCCTGGGACGAGGCTGCCCAGTTAGTTGCGGACGAGCTTGTCAGGATGCGCGACACCTACGGCCCCGAGGCCGTTCTCTGTCAGGCAGACATGCACGGAGAGGGCAAAAACGTTTCCCCCAGCCACGGCTGCCCGAACCGTCTGCTTTCGCTGATGGGCGGCTACACCCTTCAGATGCGAAATGCCGACAGCTGGGAGGGCTGGTTCTGGGGAGCTAAGCATGTCTGGGGCTGCGAGCCCGTCGGAGAGATGGCTCCGCAGGTCAATCTTTACCCCGACATCGCAAAAAACTCCGATCTTCTGCTTTTCTGGGGCTGCGATCCGGAAACCACGCCTCTCGGCGTAGTAAGCCACATGCCCAGCAAGCTCTGCTATTGGCTGAGCGAAATAGGTCTTAAAAGCGTATACGTCTGCCCCGACTTAAACTACGGCGCGGCGGTGCACGCCGACAAGTGGATTCCGATACTTCCGAACACGGACGCGGCGCTTCAGCTCGCGATTGCCTATATGTGGATAACGGAAGGCAGCTACGAAAAGGATTATATAGATTCCCACGCCTACGGCTTCGACAAGTTCGAGGATTATGTACTCGGACGCGAGGACGGAGTGCCGAAAACGCCAGCCTGGGCCTCCGAAAAATGCGGAGTCGCGGAGTGGACGATTAAGGCGCTTGCTCGCGACTGGGCCAAAAAGACCGCCAGCATCATTCACGGAAACGGCGGCTGCTATATAAGGGGCCCGTATTCGACGGAGCCTGCAAGACTCGAGGTTATGCTGCTCGCGATGCGCGGGCTAGGAAAGCCCGGAGTGCATCAGGCTAAGATGATAGAGTGGAACCTCTGGAACCGCGATTTCCCGGTGCCGTATCAGGGGCAGTTCGTCCCTGCTGTGCCTCACATCTGCGACGCTCTCCGTCCCGTTGACGGCGACGTTTCTCCCGATATAAACATGAAGCGCTTCGTGCTTTCGGACGCTCAGAAGGAAAGAGCTCCGGAGCTTATCGATCTTTTCAAGCAGCTTCCCGCGCCCAAGCAGTTTATACCGAGAACTCTTATACACAAGGCGATTTTGGAGGGCAGCGCGGAGTGGTACGGGCTGCAGTGCTTCAGCAGCAGTCAGGTTCCCGACAAGAACAACTACCGCAAGCCGACCTCCGAATATCAGTTTGAAAAAATAGTTTACCCGCGCCCGGGGCTTTCCAAAGTACACATGATGTGGACGGACGCCCCCTGTCAGGTGACCTGCTGGAACAACGGCAACCTGACTATCGAGGCTATGCGAAGCCCGGAAATCGAGTGCATTGTCGCTCAGCACCCCTGGCTTGAGAACGACTGCTACTTCGCGGATATCATTTTCCCCGTCGCCACAAAGCACGAGATGTCGGACATCGGCAACGACATGAGCTCCGGCGGTTTTGTTTCGGTTTATCTTGAGCGCCCCTGCTGTCCGCCTGTCGGAGAGTCGGTCTCGGACTTCGACGTCTGCGCGAGAGTTGCCGAGAAGCTTGGCCCTGATTACCTGCGCGCTTACACGGGCAATCTTACAGAGGAGGACAGGGTTCGCTTTTTCTATGCCGCCTCCGGCTGTGAGGATCATCTCTCCTGGGAGGACTTCAAGAAGCAGAAAATCTTTGTCGTTCCCTGCAAGCCCGACGCTCAGGAGCTTCCCGCAGGGCTCTACGAGTTCTACAAGAATCCAAAGGCAAGCCCTCTCTCAACACCGACAGGGCTTTTGGAATTCTCTTCGACGGCTATAGAAAAGCACATGCCGGACGACCCCGAACGGCCTCCCGTTCCGAAATGGATAGAAAAGAGCGAAAGCCACGACGAAAGGCTTTCGAGCGAGAGGACGGAAAAGTACCCCCTGCTTTGCATGTCGAACCACGGACGCTGGAGAATGCACGCGCAGTGCGACGACATCATCTGGAACCGCGAGGTTGAAACCATGAAGATAAGGGCGGCCGATGGCTATCAGTACGAGCCGGTCTGGATGCACACCAGCGAGGCCGAGGCCCGAGGTATCTCTCACGGCGACATCGTAAAGGTATTTAACGAGCGCGGAACCGTGCTCTGCGGCGCTTATGTCACCGAGCGCCTTATTCCCCGCACCTGCTATGTTGACCACGGCTCCCGTCTTGACCCGATTATCCCGGGCGTTCTCGACCGCGGCGGCTGTATAAACAGCATCACCCCCACCTCGATGACCTCAAAAAGGTCCACTGGCATGGCCGTCAGCGGCTTCCTAGTCGAGGTACAGAAGGTTACGGACGAGGAGATGGCCGGCTGGCGGAGGGATTATCCCGAGGCCTTTGCAAGGACCGTTGACTACGCCGCCGGCGTCTGCCTTGACGGCTGGCTGATTGGAGATGAAAATAATGGCTAAAGCTTTTATAATCGACATCGCCCGCTGCAGCGGCTGCTTTAACTGCCAGCTCGCCTGCAAGGACGAGCACGCAGGCAACGATTGGCGCCCCTATGCCGCACCGCAGCCGAAAATAGGACAGTTTTGGATAAAGGTTCAGGAAAACGTCTGCGGCTCCATGCCTAAGCTTCGTATTCACTACATTCCGAAGCTCTGCAACCACTGCGAGAAGGCATCGTGCATCGAGGCCTGCCCAAACGACGCGATTTACCGCCGCGAGGACGGTCTTGTAATAATCGACCCTCAAAAATGCAAGGGCTGCGGAAAATGTGCGGCAGCCTGCCCCTACGAAGCAATTTACTTCAACGAGGACTTGAAAGTCAGCCAAAAGTGCACAGGCTGCGCCCACCTTCTGGACAACGGCTTTAAAGTTCCGCGCTGTGTCGAGGCCTGTCCCACCGAGGCTCTGCGCTTCGGTGAAGAGAACGAGCTGTCCGACTTTATAGAGGGAGCCGACGTTCTCATGCCCGAGACCGGCCTTCGCCCCAAGGTATACTACCGCAATATTCCCGGCAGGTTCATCGCCGGAACGGTTTACGACCCCGAGGAAAAAGAGGTCATTATCGGCGCTAAATGTATTTTAAACTGCGGCGGAAAGCTTTGGAATACCACCACTGACGAATACGGCGACTTTTGGTTTAACGACCTCCCTGTCGGAGTTTTCGACCTCGTAATTTCCGCGCCGGGCTTTGAGTTCAAGCCCTTTTACGGCCTTCGCACCTCCAAGGACCTTAACCTTGGGGACATTCCGCTCGCGAAAAAAACCGATATTTAAACAAAAACTCCACCCTCGGCTTTCGAGGGTGGAGTTTCAGACTGTCAAAAAACTCCCTCGCAGGGAAAATTGGTTCTATTTTTCCGGGAATTTACTTCTCGGAAAAATTCCTCAGCCCGCGCAAATCGTGCGCGACCGGGGGTATCGAGCCGTAAGGCTCGTATCTAGGGGGAATTGGATTCCCCCTAGAAGCTTGTCGAAAACGCTTTTTCGACAAGCTAAAATCCACCCTCGGCTTTCGAGGGTGGATTTTCACTTGACATTGGTACGATACCATGGTTTAAAATAGATGTTAGGCCGTTTTCCCGCTTACATAGTCGGCTTTACGAGCGCTACGAGCATCTGGCAGGATACGTTGCCGTTGTTTATTACGGATTTCTTTGTGTTCGGTCCGCAGTGGAAGGTATCGCCGGCGTAAAGCGTGGTTTTTACCTCCTCAGGAGTGCCAACCTCGCATTCGAGGTACATCTGGCCCTCGATTATGTAGTAAATCGATTCCATGAGATTTGAGCCGTAGTTACAGCCGCCGCCGGGCAGAAAGTGGCTAAGTCCCATTGTTATGCTGCCGTCATTTACATCCTGGGGGTTGTGCAGACGAGTGGTGCGGACATCAAAGTGACCGGGTGCCTCATAGTTGTAGGCTTCGTTTTTCCTAGTTATCTTATAGCTCATAAAAACACTTTCCTTTCATCTTTCAAGGCGGACAGCCGCCGATTTTGGGCTCATTCTATCACCGCAAAAAGCAATGTCAAGCGCTTTTTGGTTGTTGCCACGTTAATGAATAAGAGTTAAAATAGATATAGTAAGAAAAAAATTTGGAGGTTTGTAAATGAAAAGCATTTATCTTGTAAGCTGCTGCAGAACAGCTGTCGGCTCTTTCGGCGGTACCCTGAAGGACGTGCCCGCCGCAAAGCTCGGTGCAATAGTCGCAAAGGAAGCTCTTCGCCGCGCTAACCTTGCTCCGGAAAATGTAGACGAGGTTATGTTCGGCTGCGTGCTTACGGCAGGGCTCGGCCAGAACGTCGCCCGTCAAGTAGCTATGGGTGCTTCTATCCCCGTAGAAAAGCCCTCCTATACCGTCGGCATGGTCTGCGGCTCCGGCATGAAGAGCGTAATCGAGGCGGCCCGCGCAATCGCCTGCGGCGACGCTGATGTAATCCTCGCCGGCGGCACAGAGAACATGTCCGCAGCTCCCTATGTGACAGAAACCGCACGCTACGGCGCGCGTATGGGAAATGTAACAATGGTTGACTCGATGGTTCACGATGCCCTTTGGGATGCCTACAACAACTATCATATGGGCATGACCGCCGAAAACGTCTGCGAAAAATGGGACATTACCCGCGAGGAGCTCGACGCATTCGCACTTCGCTCACAGCAGCGTGCAGCCGAGGCGATAGCAGCGGGAAAGTTTGAAGAAGAAATCGTTCCCGTTCCCGTAACGGTCAAAAAGCAGACCGTAGACTTCAAAGTCGACGAATACCCCCGCGCCACCAGCGCTGAAGCTCTTGCCTGCCTGAAGCCCGCCTTTAAGAAGGACGGCGGTATGGTCACAGCCGGCAACGCATCAGGCATCAACGACGGTGCCGCCGCTATTATCCTCGCTTCGGAGGACGCAGTTAAGAAATTCGGTCTCAAGCCGCTTGCCAGACTCGTATCATGGGGACACGGCGGAGTTGATCCCTCAATAATGGGTGTTGCTCCGATTTACGCCTCCCGCCAGGCGATGGAGCGTGCTAATCTCAAGGGCGACGATATCGATCTAGTCGAGGCAAATGAGGCTTTTGCCGCTCAGTCGATTGCCGTCTGCCGCGATCTTGGCCTCGACGCTTCAAAGGTCAACGTAAACGGCGGCGCGATAGCCATCGGACATCCCGTCGGGGCCTCCGGCGCGCGCATTATTGTCACCCTCATACATGAAATGAAAAAGCGCCCTGAAGCAAAGCTTGGTCTCTCGACTCTCTGCATCGGCGGGGGACTGGGCGTCGCTACTATCTGGGAAAAAGTATAATTTTATATACCGAAAGGAGATAAACAGAAAATGATTCTTTCACCGAAGTACCAGTTGATTCAGAAGTTGGCAAAAGAGTTTGCCGAAAACGAAATCCCCGAATCCATGCAGGAAGAAATCGACCAGACAGGCGAATTCCCCAAATCTCTGTACAACAAAATCACCGAAAACGGCTTTTTTGGAATCAAGGTTCCAAAGGAGTACGGCGGACAGGGCGGTGACAACCTCGCCTATGTTCTGTTCGTAGAGCAAATTTCCCGCGTCAGCATGGTGACCTCAGTCTGTCTCAGCGGAGCAAACTCCCTCGGCAGCGGCCCTCTTCTCAATGCGGGCACGCCCGAGCAGCTCGAAAAGTATCTGAGACCAGTTGCCGAAGGTAAAAAGTTCCCCTGCTTCGCACTCACAGAGCCGGGTGCCGGCTCTGACGCCGCCGGACTTCAGTCAAGCGCGGTTCGCGACGGCGATTACTATGTGCTTAACGGCCGCAAGACCTTTATTACCGGAGCTCCAATCGCTGACTTTGCCGTTGTCTATGCTAAGACTGATTTCAGCAAGGGCGCAAAGGGCATCTCGGCCTTTATCGTCGATATGGATACTCCGGGCATAACCCTCGGAAGAGACGAGAAAAAGATGGGTATCATCGGAATGCCCACCAGCGATATTATTCTTGAGGATGTGCGTATACATAAGGACAACCTTCTCGGCGAAGAGGGCATGGGCTTTATTAACGCTATGAAAACTCTTGACGTAGGTCGTCTCGGCGTTTCTGCTACCGCTCTCGGTGTCGCTCAGGCCTGCATGGAGGAGGCCATCGACTTTGCCAAGAACCGCAAGCAGTTCGGACAGCGCATTGCGGACTTCCAGTCAATTTCCTTTATGATAGCTCAGATGGCAACTCAGATTCAGGCCTGCAGAGAGCTGCTTTACAATTCCGCTGTGCTCAAGGACACAAACGCCAAGGACGCCGGAATGCACTGCTCCATGGCAAAGCTGTTTATAACCGAAACGGCCTGCAAGATCGCGCATGACGCGCTTCAGATACACGGCGGCTACGGTTACATAAAGGATTACCGTATAGAGCGCCTGTATCGTGACATTCGAGTAAACACCCTCTTCGAGGGCACTTCGCAGGTTCAGCATATAGTAATAGCCAAAGAACTGCTGAAGAAATAAGGAGGGAGTACATATGAAAATTATAGTATGCGCCAAGCAGGTGCCTGATACCAACGAAGTAAAAATCGACCCCGTCAAGGGCACACTTATCCGTGACGGAGTACCTTCCATACTCAATCCCGACGACGCCAACGCGCTCGAGGCCGCTCTCGCAATCAAGGACTCAAATCCCGGCACAACGGTTAGCGTTGTCTCCATGGGCCCGCCTCAGGCATCAATCATGCTTTACGAGTGCCTCGCAATGGGCGCCGATGACGCCTATCTCCTCTCCAGCCGCGCCTTCGGTGGGGCTGACACCTGCGCCACCTCGACCACTATTGCCTCAGGCATCAGAAAGCTCGGTGCCTTCGATATTATCTTTGCGGGGCGTCAGGCAATCGACGGCGACACCGCTCAGGTCGGCCCTCAGGTGGCTCAGAGACTTGGAGTCCCTGTAGTAACTTATGTCAGCAAGGTGCGCGAACTCGGCGAGGGTTATGTTATAGTCGAGCGCCAGCTTGAGGACGGCTTTGAAGTAATCAAGGTCAAAACCCCCTGCATGCTCACGGCTGTCAAGGAGCTCAACGAGCCCCGCTACATGAACGTCGGCAGAATAATTGCCGCTTGTGAAAACAAGGCTTCCGTTACTGTTTGGAATGAAAACGATGTATGTCTCAATCCCGAAAGCTGCGGCCTTAAGGCAAGCCCCACTCAGGTTTGGAGAAGCTTCACCCCGGCCCCGAAGGGCAAGGGCGAGATGCTCAGCGGCACCGTAAACGAGATGTGCAACTCTCTCGTGCAGAAGCTGCGCGAAAAGCATGTGATTTAAATAAGCGAAAGGATGTGAAATTAAATGGCTGTAAATATAATTGACGATAAATGTAAGGGCTGTCAAAAGTGTCTGAAATCCTGCCCCTTCAACGCTATAACCATGGAGGGCAAGCTCGCCGTTATCGGTCCGAGCTGTACTAGCTGCGGCGCCTGCGTAGACGCCTGCCCCTTCAAGGCTATCGAAAAAACCGATGAGGCTGTACATACGCCGAACATTTCTTCCTATCACAACGTTTGGGTTTTTGCCGAGCAGCGCGAAGGCAAGCTCATGAGCGTTTCTATAGAGCTTTTGGGTGAGGGCAGAAAGCTCGCTTCCGAAATCGGCTGTGAGCTCTGCGCTGTGCTCTGCGGTGAAAACGTGGACGATCTCACAAAGGAGCTTATCGCTTACGGTGCGGACAAGGTCTACTACGCAAATGCTCCTGAGCTTAAGACCTACACAACAGACGGCTACACAAAGGTTATCTACGAAGCCATCAGCAAGTACAAGCCCGAAATAGTCCTGCTCGGCGCAACGCATATCGGCCGCGATCTTGGCCCCTGCCTCGCCGTTAAGTGCGGAACCGGCCTCACCGCCGACTGCACAAAGCTTGAAATAGACCCCGAGGACAAGAAAATCAAGCAGACCCGTCCTGCCTTCGGCGGAAACCTCATGGCCACGATTATCTGCCCCTACCACCGTCCCCAGATGTCCACAGTTCGTCCGGGCGTTATGGAAAAGGCTGAGCGTGACGATTCCCGCAAGGGCGAGGTAATTGCGCTTAAGACTGTTATAAAAGCTGGCGATATACGCACCGAGGTGCTCGAAATCGTAAAGAGCGCCAAGGAAATCGTATCGCTCACGGACGCCGAGATAATCGTATCAGGCGGAGCCGGACTCGGCAGCGCCGAGGGCTTTAAGCTCATCGAGGAATTTGCAAAGAAGCTCGGCGCAACCGTCGGTGCCTCCCGCGCCGCTGTCGATTCCGGCTGGATTGACCACTCGCATCAGGTCGGACAGACCGGCACGACCGTAAAGCCGAAGCTCTACATAGCCTGCGGAATTTCCGGCGCTATTCAGCACCTCGCCGGCATGCAGGATTCAGGCTATATCGTTGCGATAAACAAAAACGAGAACGCTCCGATTTTTGAGGTTGCCGATTACGGCATCGTTGGTGACCTCTTCAAGGTTATTCCCGCGCTTATGGATGCCCTTGACCAGTGAATATCAGTTTGATTTATTGATATTGTAAAATTCATTCTCTCTGGAAAACGAAGATACCGAAGGCTTGCTCTCCTTCGGTTTCTTCGTTTTTTTAATCAATTTTAGCCTCGTCAAGTTTTCCTTTGAACTCCCTGACAATATCCAGAAAGCTGTAAAAAGCTTTGTTGTGCTGAATGTCTTTATTCCAAACCAAACTTACGGTCGTGGGAAGCGGCGGGTCAAACGCGGCGGAGACAATCCTTTCACCGTCATCGATAGCGCCGCGCATAAGAATGGCACAGCCGAGGCCGGACGCCGTAAGCTCCTTTATGGTGGACATCTGGAGCGAACGGAACCTGATGTTCGGCACGAAGCCCTTCTTAGTATAAAGCTTGTCAATGCTCGTTTCGTCCTGAAAATACTTGGCCAGATATATGAGCGGTTCATCCTTAATATCGTCCGCTGTTACGGAAGCCCTGCCCGCGAGGCGGTGCATTGGTGCCATACAAAACACAAGCTGGGTACTTAAAAGCTCAATGCAATCAAAGCATTCGGGCATTGTCTCAGCGCGAGCGTCGGCAGTAAGATGGAAGTCCAGGCCCCCTTCTTCAAGAGCCGAGCGGGACTGCATTCGGCCGTATTCCATCGTATCAATATTTATGTCGGGATGCTTTTTTCGAAGCTCGGAGTAAAGCTGCGGAAATAAAAGTATAGATGTTGTGGGAGTAATTCCTATCCTGATTGTGCGGCTTAAGGTCGGCGTCATTTTTTCGCACAAAATGCGCATCTGCTTTTGTGTGACATCAACAAGGTGCTGTATCTCTAGACACTTCTCGTAGAAGAATTTACCCTCCTCGGTGAGCAAAAGGCCTGAATTTGTCCTATTGAAAAGCGGAACTCCAAACTCGTCTTCAAGCTCGCGAAGGGCTCGCGAAATTGTCGGACGCGACACAAACAGGTCGTTTGCGGCTTTAGATACGTTACCTGTTTCGCAAACGGCAGTCAGATATTTTATCTGCAGAAGAGTCATTCCCTCGCCCCTTTCAGAACCCCTAATATGTACATGCCGTTTTCTCTGCGTCAATCCGTTCCCTGAAGCCCTGCGCAAATTTCAGAAAATCTTTGCACGCGCTGTTTCGCGGAACTGCGGTGTTCCAAACAAGCGCCGTTGTCCATTTGTTTACAGGCTCGAACGGCAGCCCGACAATGGTCTTGCCGTCGTCAATGGAACCGCGCATCATGGCGGTGCAGGCAAGCCCCGAGGCAACCATCTCGCGGATTGCGGAGAGCTGAAACGAGCGAAACACGATGTTTGCAACCATGCCCTTTTCGGCAAAGCGCTTTTCGGTATATGACTCATAAAAATAATACTGATCAAAGCAGGCAAGCGGTTCGTCCTTTATATCCTCGATAGTGACTGAGGTTCTATTCGCAAGCCGGTGCTTTGATGAGACGCAAAAAACGATATCGTTCGTTCCGAGCTCGAGGTATCGAAAGCTTTGCTGCAAGCAGCCCCAGTGTACATCTGAAGCGAGGTGAAAGTCTAACGTACCGTCCTCGAGTGTAGCGCGCGCCTGCCTCTGACCATACTCCATTGTGACGAGGTTTATGTCTGGATACTCGGCCTGAAGCTCCCTACAAAGCCTCGGAAATAATGTAATCGAGGTTGCGGGTGTTATGCAGAGCTTGACCGTGCGGCTCGCGGTAGGCATCATTTTTTCATACAGGGAATGCATCTGAGCCTCAAGCACTTCGCTGCGGTGGAGTATTTCAACGCACTTTTCGTAAAAAAACCGGCCTTCTTCGGTTAGTAGCAAGCCGGAATCTGTTCTGTTAAAAAAGGGCATGCCGAACTCATCCTCAAGCTCATGAAGAGCTCTGGAAATTGTCGGCCGTGACACTGACAGATTTTTAGCGGCCCTTGATATGTTACCCGTCTCGGCGACAGCTGCGAAGTATCTTGTCTGCAGAAGTGTCATTCAACGCCCCTCCTACATGCCTGCGGAAACAATAGTTATTTAAGAATATTATAAATGATTGCATTTTGAAATTCCAGAAGAATATTTGAGATGACGCAGCATTAAGGGCCGGTCATATAGACAGGCCCTTAAAAAGGTTTATTTCAAGCTTTAAACACATGAAAAAAACAAGTATAACTCACAAAGAGATATTTGCGACAAGCTCATCAAGGCTGTCGTATTTCTCGAGGTTCATGATGATATCAATGGCTCGCTCGATTTTGGAATCGGGAATAATTACGGAAGCGCAGGTACGGAAGCGGTCCTTCATCTCTTCGTCTGTGAGCTGGAAGCCCTCGGCGCAGCAGCCTCTCGGATATATTGTCTCCTCGGTGAGAGTGCGTCCATCCTTCATGTCTATCTCCACACGGCCGTACCAGGTTCTGGGGTCCTTTGCTCTGTACTCCCCGTACTCCGGAGCGACATTCATGGTGACCTTTTGCATAAATTCAAGCACACGCGGGTCGGTGAGGCAATTTTTATCCTGCCACAGCGGGCCCGGCGCATAGCCGAAGGCCGCAAGCGCCATGTTATACGGGCCGGAGAACTGTGCGTCTATCTGATTATTGATTGCATACTGGTCGGGATGGGCGACAAACTTGCTGGTATGGCAGCGCATCGCATTTATATCGCTCGCCGCGATATCATATTTTTCCTTCATGCGATAGAAGACATCAAGAATTGCATGCAGGTAGCGGCAGCATGGATAGGGCTTGTATTGCGCCAAAAGTATGCGCCAGTCGCGGCCTATGTCCTTTATCACCTTTTCGGGATTCCAGATACCCTCCTCGCGGCAGTATATCATGGGGAATCCGTAAGGAGTATCCAAGGTGTAGGCGTTACCTGTGAAGCCCTCGCGCGCCATCATGGAGGCTTGAACAGCTCCCTGAGCAACCCAGGACACGGGAACATACTTAATCATGGACTTGGGCATGGTGTACTCCCAGTCGCGGCATACGGGAAGCGAGCAGTAATAAGCTGAGATGCCCAGTGCGTGGGACATTCTCTCGCGGTCAAGCCCCATCAGCATCGCATTGCCGACGGCTGCACCAATAATGTGCTCGTTGCTGTTTCCGAACACGTCGGGCGTCTTGCCGTATTTCACAAGCGAAGCACCCATTATGGACAGAAGCACGCCGCTGAGGCGGGCCGCAATGTCATAGCCCACCACTGTTGCGCGAAGCAGCTCCTTGCCGGAGGACTTTTCGGCCTCCGCAACGGCTAAAACGGAGGGGATTAGAATCGGAGGCACATGCGGTATCGGGTCCATATCCAGTCCGTTAAGCAGCTCGGCGTTGGCGAAGGCCGCAACAGGCGCCGAATACTTTCCGCCGACTCCGATGAGAGTGGCTTCGGGCGTACCTCCGGCCTTTCTCGCGAACTCAACGCCGATTTTGCCCTTGTCGGAGGCAATACCGCCGAGTGCGTTGCCGATGCCGTCGAGCAGTATACGCTTAGCCTCGTGTATGACGTTTTCGGGAATATCCTCATAGCCGGTATTTAAAGCGAGATCCAAAAAAGCGTCCGTTACTTTTTGCATTATGTATATACCTCCTGAATATATAATTGTTCTTAACAACAGTAATTATAAAGTTATATTAAAGACTTTTAAAGAATCAATACTGTACACCCTTGTAATATTTTTGCTACAATTCACAAAAAGTGTATTTTTTTGCCGTTCGTTGTAGTATATTTGTTGCAGGCATGTACAGTATTGTTTCTTTACAAAGGCAGTGGGTGATGATGTAATTATTTTATAAAGAATATATTGCATTGAAAGGGACAGATGACAATGAAAGCCGACATGACAGACCAAAAACTCATACCTCCGCATGGTACGGATATGCTTTGCAAAAATCTCGTCGAAACGACATTTGACAGGCTAAGTGAGGATAACATTCGCATATTCAAGGATCGCTTGCTTGATATGACCGGCTGTATTTTCGGCGGCGCGATAGTCGAAGAGGACAGATTTTTGTACGACCTACTTAAAAAGCAGGGTGGTGCGCCGGAGGCTCCGCTCTTTGCCGCATCCGGCAGACTGCCGGTGACCAGCGCCGTTATACATAACTGCGTCCATGCTAGGGCCAATGATTTCGGGAATATGGTTACCAATATTTTCGGTGAAGCCATCCCCTCCCATTACGGCGAAACGCTCATTCCGATGGGACTTACCTTGGCTGATATGCAAGGCAGCTCCGGTAAGGAGTTTATAACAAACAATATAGCGTCTGAGGACACGATAGCCCGCGTACTCTATACACTGCCGGTTCGCTGGCCGACCGATATGCAGCTTGTTTCAAGCATTGCCGCCGCTCTTGCGGCTCGCTACTATAAGCTGGACGCGGAAAAGGCAAAGGTCGCTCTCAGCTACGCCGCGACGAACGCAACCGACCCCGCGAATTCCTATTACGACTACTGCCAAGAATTTAAGCTCCACAACGGAGAAAGCGCCCGCATGGGCATTATTGCCGCCGAAATGGCTAAGGGCGGCTGGAGGGGTCTTGAAGACCCGTTCTTCGGACACTGGGGGCTTATAACAAGCAAGGTCAATGACGGAGAACTGCCTGACCTTTACGAAAAGGCGTTCGACAAGCTCGGAACAGAATATTTCACCGAGATGCGCTTCAAAAAAGGCCCCGGCGGGATACCGACCACGGCAGCCGCCGAGTGCGGCATGCTTCTGCGCAAGCAGATAATCGAAGCGGACGGCTCTTTTGATTCCGACAAGGTAACACAGGTGCGCGTCTACCAGTCTACCAATATGAGAAAGAACTACTATAACAATCCCTTTAAGTACAAAAACCATGTAAACGCGCTGTTCTCCCACGCCTTTGCAGCCTGCTGCACCCTTATCCACGGCGACAGGCGAGTTGATCTCGTTCAGACAAAGGCGATACTGGACAATCCGAAGCTTGTGGAATTGTCCGAGAATGCTGTTATGGACGTCTACGAGGCTGAGCCTGGAAAAATGATGATGAGGGCCGAGGCGGTGATGAAGGACGGGCGCGTGTTTACCGCCGAGCTTGACTATAACGCACAGATGGCTGACTACCCAACAAGGGAATTTCTGCTCAAAAAGTTCTGGGATCAGTTCAACGCCTTCGGCAAGCTTCCCAGAGCGAACGGAGAAAAGATAATTGAGCTTGCCGGAAGAATAGAAACAATTTCCGACATGCGCGAGTATACGGAGCTTCTTACACTAAAATAAGAAAAACGGAGGATACTGTTAATGAGTAATATTTATAGGGAAGTTGCCTGCGACATTCCGGTATACGACAAGTGCGACATTTTGATTGTCGGCGGCGGCGCAGCAGGACACAGCGCGGCGATAGCAGCAGCGAGAGCAGGAGCCAAAAACATAATCCTTATGGAGCGCTATGGCTATATGGGCGGTGATGTGACAGGCGGCTACGTCATCATGGTGCCCGACCTTTCATGGTTCAACAAGTCCTTTGTGCGCGGTCTTCAGGAGG
>CAYQMY010000013.1:0-11962 GCA_964418735.1 uncultured Oscillospiraceae bacterium
AACGCAGCAAAATGCCAAGGGAGTAGATGTCGGTGCGCGAATCGGTCTGAGAAAAACCGTACTGCTCAGGCGGCGCATATTCTCTTGTGCCGAAAAACTGCGTATCGGCCTGCGACGCGCTGTTATATACTCGGGCTATGTCGAAATCGATGAGCACGACCTGCCCGTTATCCTTCATAATCACGTTCTGAGGTTTTATGTCTCTATGTATCACAGGCGGCTGCCGGACGTGAAGATAGATGAGAATGTCGCAAAGTGCAGTGGCTATAGCGATAATTTCCTGATTTGACGGGTTTTTCTCAACTATGTATTGATTTAGCGGCTTTCCCTCAATGTATTCGCGAACGATACAGACCGTGGAATCGTTTTGGAATTCATCTGCAAAGGCAGGCAGTCCCTTATGGTTCAGCCCTTTTAATATGTTGCTTTCATGAACAAAGGAATAGAGGCTCTTGTCATAGCACTTTGCTATGAAGAGATTTCCGCCATCTTTCTGCCGGACCAGAAAGGTTTCTGTTCCATGACTTGCCGCCAAGCATTCCACCTGATCGTATTGCTCTAAAAATTCCATTGGAAAAAGTGAAGCATCATATGCCTTTTCAATATCGCTAACGGCAGCTTTCACATCTTTCATTATGTTTTCCTCTTCCGATTAATGGCAGCTTCATATCATGGAGAACATTTTGTGTTTCCACGATAGTAAAGCGGTTATGCAGGCAATAGATAATTGCGGCGTCCCGCTTTACGCGCGGGTACAGTGCGCTCATTCCGCCATATCTCAACAGCTCCTGCGCAGCGTCTACACTGGCCTCAAAGCCGAAAGCAAGCTGCAAAACAGTATCCCGCGAAGGCTTTTTTGTCCCTTTAAACAGCTGATGACCGAATGAGCGTTCTATATTCGCCCGCTTTATAACCCTCTCCGGCACCTCACCACTATCTACACATAATCCCGTTATGTATTCGCTAAACGTAGGCAAACACATTTCCTTCGCATTCTTTTCCATAAACTCTTTAATGTTTGACGTTTTGAAAAGATGTTGTAACAGGGTGCTTGTTTTTGTTTCAACTTGATTTATTTGCCTGATCATCCTTTTTGGCTCCTCTCTCCCTTTGAGGGCAAGTATTGTTGTAAGGCGAATAAGCTATGAATAAACAAAAAAAGAGCCCTGTAATTATACAGAGCCCATGCTTCCGGTTGCAGCTGGCTGCCATCGAACGAGGCCCTTTAGGTAACCGCTGATTAATCCGACATTACCATCTTGGCGGGTCTAGCCCCCCACTCATCGTTAAAAAAGCTTGAAATAAAGCAATTATTCCTGCGCTTTTTTGCCTTGATTGGGGATTCTATCCCCACCAATCTGGCAACGCCGGATTAAATCAGTGGTTACTTAGCTATGCGTCACTGCCTTTGGGCAGTGTTCCAGAGGAAATTATTAACATAAAAGTATTATATTCGTAAATGCTAATATAGTCAACTAAATCAGTCAACTTCGCCTGCTTTTCCAATGTTTTTTCGACAAAAAACGAGCCTGACACCACTCGAAAAACGGCGTCAGGCTGCGTAATCTCATAATCTTCTGGTTCTATTCGCCCCAGGGAGTCGCATGTGCACTCTTTATTACTACCCTTTTATTATTTCCGCGCTGTAGGTCATTTTGACTTACCTAGGATGGATACAAGCTGTTCGTCGGTCAAATCTATGCCGTAGAACATACTGTAGAATTCCTTCGCACATTCAGCGATATCATACTTGTATACATCGGGATAAAGCTTTTCAGCGATCCAGACCAGTCCTATTATCCTGTTGACGGACACGGGCGCGTCCAGCCAGCTGAACGGGAGGGATGGCGCCGTCAGTACGTTTCCGTTTTTGACGGCGGAAAGTATGCCCCATGTTTCGCCGCCGCTCATAACCTGCTCATAAACAGAGCTGCTTGCGCTGTCGGAGGCCGCGGTAATAATCACCTTTGGCGCCCAAGTCATCACCTGCTCCATATTCACGGTCAACCTGCCATTGGATTTCGCTTCAAGATTGACAACATTCACTCCGCCCGCAATCTCAATGATTTCAGTATGTGTTGAACCGGAAGGAGAGGTCTGGAAGCCCTTGCCGCCGGAGGTGTAGTAGAAGGAGACTCTGTTCTCCTTACTGATGCCGGAGGCAGCTAAGCTTACCTCCTTTACCAAATTGTCGCAATATGATCCCAAAGACTCGGCTTTTTCGGCGCAGCCAAGAATCCCACCTAGGAATCTGTAGCTCTCCCCCAGATTTTCCATATCGAACTCCACAACGACTACGGGTATACCCATGGACTCCTGAATGGAATCGGCGGTGGAAACGGTGCTGCCCGCTATGGTTGTCATGTAAACGATCACATCTGGCGCAAGCGCTGCAATTTCCTCCTTACTCGCGGTGGTGTTTCCTCCCTGCATCGAGCCGACTACCGGCAGCTTTCGGCTATTCTCACTGATATAGACGAGGCTTTCGGCGCTCAGCTCGCTGTTCCACGCCACAAGCTTCTCTCTGCAAAGGGTATAGAGCATTACCGCACCGGGCTGACCCGTTGAGATTACTCCGCTTATTCTCGTGGGTATGGTAACGCTGCGTCCGGCCATATCCTTAATAGTTATCTTTGTTGCCGGCTCACCCGTGGGCTGTGCGCTGACCTTCGGACTCGCGGTTGCCGTTGGAGTGGCGCTTGTCTCCGCTCCTTTGCCTCCGCAGGCAGTCAGAAGAAGAAGTACGAGTGTCAGGCTCATGAGAATTGATGTTATTTTTAGCTTTTTCATTTTCTTTCCTCCTACTATTGTACGGATATCGGAATGCACACGGTGGAAACGCCGGTTCGCGTTGTGACGCTCCTTACGTCCACGTCTATTCCGTAGACTCGTTTTAGTATCGGTTCCGTCAATATAGCATCGGCGGTTCCGAAGGCCCAATCCGCCCCTCCCATTAGTGCAACGACCTTTGTGGCGCAGGCGAACGCATGGTTTGGATAGTGCGTGGTGTACAGGATCGAACATTTTTTCCCCGCGAGGCCTTTGATTCGTTCGAGAAGCTGCATCTGATGCCCAAAATCCAGATTTGATGTCGGTTCGTCCATCAGCAGTATCTCCGCGTCCTGAACCAGCGCCCGGGCGATTAATACCAGCTGCCGCTCTCCGCCGCTGATCTCGGTGTACGGACGATGAGCCAGCTTCGCGATGCCCAGCTTCTCCATTGCCTCGAAAGCCATAGCCTCCTCTTGCTTGGCAGGAGAGGCAAAAAGGGAGAGGTGTGCCGTCCGTCCCATGGTGACCATATCCAGAACCTTGAAGGGAAACGCGGGTAGGTGCGTTTGCGGAACATAGGCGATTTTTTTGGCAAAATCCTCCCGCCGCAGTTTCAGGGTATCCTCCCCGTCCAGTGTGATTTTTCCGGAGATGGGGCAAAGGGTATTCATTATCGTGCGGTAAAGCGTGGTCTTCCCTATGCCGTTCGCGCCCAGTATGCAAAGAATATCTCCCGCCGACACATCGATGTTCAGTCCCTCGATAACGTGCTTGCCAAAATATCCGCAGCTCAAATTTTCAAGGCTCAGCATCACAGCCACCCCCTTTTTCCGCGAAGCAGCAGATAAACAAAGATCGGCGACCCAATAATAGCCGTAAGTATTCCAAGTGGGACTTCCACCGCCAGCAGACTTCTTGCAATATTATCCACCGCCAGCAGGAAGATTGCACCGATTATCGCGGCAGCGGGGAGCAGCCTGCGGTAGTTCGGTCCTGTGAGCATTCTGGCTATATGCGGCACCACCAGTCCCACCCAGCCCACCTGACCGCAGAGGCTGATGGCCGACGCGGTGAGCATTGTGGAGCAGCAGATGACGATGCCGCGAATCAGGTTCGGATTGACGCCTAGCGCTATCGCCTCCTCCTCGCTGAGAGACAGCACGTTTATGCGCCAGCGTATCAGCATTAGCACGAGCAGGCTCAAAGCCGCGGGAATAACGCTCGCCAGCAGCTCGCTTCCCTTTACGGAGGACAGGCTGCCCATCAGCCAAAAGGTGATTTCAGGAAGCTGGCTGTACGGGTCGGCGGTGTATTTGATAATAGAAATTAAAGCGTTGAACATTGCCGAAACAACCATACCGGAGAGTATCATCACCAGTGTTTTACTGCCCCGGCTGGAAGCCAGCCTGCTAAGCAGGCAGCTCACACTGACCGCAATCAGCCCGCTGGCAAAGGCCGCAGCCTGAAGCATATACAGCGGCGCTCCCAGAATAATAGCGAGGGAAGCTCCGAAGCCGGCTCCGGCTGAAGCTCCGAGGATGTCCGGCGATACCATCGGATTTCTGAAAACTCCCTGATAGGATGAACCTGCGACGGCCAGAGCGGTACCCACAAGCACAGCCGCAAGTATTCTCGGCAGGCGGATGGAGAGGATTATCATGGAAACCTTTTCGTGGCCCTCCTCACTCAGAGAGCCGGAAAGCCAAAGCAGCATTTCACCGGGGCTGATGCTGAACCTTCCCAAAAACAGTGAAAGGCAGAGCAGCGCCGCCAAAAGGAGCGAAAGGAGAAGCAAGGCGCGCTCCGGATGCTTTTTTTGATGGGTTTTGCTTTGTATTGCCGAGTTGTTTTCCATTTTTCTCCCCCTCCCCTTGCTTTTTTGTAGTTAATCAGAACGTCAGCCTGAGCAAAGCTTGCACGAGGCACAATCCGCCGGTGAACAGCCCATTTTTTCCGTGTGGAACGGAAATATAGTAAATCTGACGTCGCTGAGGCTATATTTGTGAGGTGCATCATCTGTTATCGTAACGCTATTACCGTTAATATCAAAATCAATCTGCAGTGCCTTATATGCTGTTTCCTCATCCGAACAGAAATGAGTCACAGGGACTGGCTCGTGCCAGCACAGCCGACCTTCTCCCGTCTGGACGGCGAGCTTGTTGGCGTCCGTGCGCAGGGACAGCAGGCTGCCGTTCTTGTCGAACAAGACAGAGCCTGTATCGGCGCTTATTCCCACGCTCTGAGAGTCAAAGGCGGTCACATGGCCGATGGGTGTTTTCAGCTTAATGGGTACCGCAGGTTCAACCGAACGAAGCTCGCCGGTTTCGTACATTGAAAAGCCGTGCCTTACGCTTTTCTCGCCGAGGGTCGTGTTAGCGGCTATAATATCGCCGGGGAAAAGAGTAATGCTTTTTATATTTCCGCTCTTGTAAAAGCAGATGCTGTTAAGGCAGGCGGAAAACTCTGCAAAACCGAGCTCAAAGCTAAGCGGAATATTTACGCTCCGCTCGTCTTCCTCAGACCAGAAGCCGCTCAGCTGACCGTCGACGGGAAAAACTCTGTGCAGCTCTCCGCTGTCATAAAAGGTCACAAGCTCCGCCGGAAGCTCGCCGATGGGAGAGACAATGTCCTGCTGCTCCTCCAAAGCGACAGCCCGCACAAGTCCGCTTTGGTAAAACTCCACCGAGGGCCTGTTTTTCCTTCTCGGCGTCTCGCTAAAGGCCGGATACAGCTCTCCCGCATGGGTCAGCACCACATTCCGCTCGCAGAGTTTTACAGACTTCAGTTCTCCTCCGTCATAATGCTCGCGGGTTTTCACTCCGGCAAGAACGCCAAAGGCCATCTGCAGCTGACCATTGCCCAAATCTAAATAATTGCTCATCACTTCACCTCATACCGTGCATACCCGTTTTGATACGGACGCGGTTATTCGCTCACTGTCGTCTCTTTTGGTAATCACATAGGCTTCATCGCTTTCCAGCCAAACCGGAATATGTCTGCAAACCAGAATTAACTCAAAAAACGCCGTGTCCTTTAAAAAAGGCTTAAGTATCATTTTGGAGGACAGCTCAGGAAATCGCTCCTGCGTCGAGATGAGATCAAGATAATATACCCCCGGCGTCCCCGTCTCCTCGGGGGCCGCCTTTTCGATTACCTCGGTGCCGAGCCTTCTGCCGGCCTCTGCCAAAACGACATCCTCGGCGATACCCCTTAGCTGAAAATCCGAAGCGTCCGGTATCTCGAAAATATGTTTTCCGTGTTTGTCAAACACGGAAAAGGCCACTCCCGTTATCGAGCTTGCGGCTACGGCTGCGCAGTCCCCGATAAGCATTGCCAGCCCTTCTGCGGCAGCCCTGACCGAACACGGATCATTCAGGGTAAGAGGCGGGAAACTTCTCATACCAGTCTGTGTCCAGACACCCTCGCATTTTTCAAAAACAAGAAATCTGTCCGCCTCATAAAACGGAGAAGGAATTGTAGACCCGTTTCCCATTACAGCGATTTTCAGCCCCGCCGTTTTCCCCTTCTTTTCGCAGTGTTCACAGTCCGAACAGCTCCCTGAAATGCTTTTCAAGATTTTTCGCCTCCTTTTTGTCAATATCGAAATCAAAAAGTGGTTTTGCCACATGGATAAGGCTGCACAAATCACAGCCTCTGCCTGCGCCTCCCAGCGAGCAGGCCGCGGCGTTCGCGCCGCTTTTGAGGGCCTGAACTGTATTGGCAACAGCCATGCCAAGATCGTCGGAGCCGTCATAGCCAACCTTATAGCCCATTTGCAGCGCTTCCTCCACCAGCCCCGCACAGGCGGACAGCGACTGGATGCCCAAGGTATCCTCAATCCAAACCCTGCTGATGCTCATGCCCGACAAAAGCTTAGTCAAGCCGCTCAAAAAACTTGTGTCTGCCTGCGATGCTCCCATAAAGACGACTGATGCGGCGGCTCCTGTTTCAAGCAGCAGCTCGCGGCATTCCAGTAGATTTTTTCTTACCCAGTCCTTGTTTTTGCCCATGGTCATATAGATCAGCGAGTAGGATGCCGGAATTTTCAGGTGAACCGACCGGCTTCCGTGTTCCATGGCGGTGAGGACGGCCTTCGGCTCTAAAGGTACGCAGGTTACAATATTTGATTTTTTTGCGGTAGCATGACAAGCGGACAGTTCTTTCGCTGAAATTCCGGAGCTGATTTGAATTTCACCGACGCCCAACTCGTCAAGCAATCGGACAAGCTCAAGTCGCTGCTTTGTGTTGGTTTTCAGCGTAAGGCGGGTCAGCGTGGTGTCTGTCAAACAACGCTTCGATCTCATAGTCCCTCGCCTCCCCTAATGATTCCGCTCAGCAAAGCGGAAAGGTCATTCAGAACTGCCGGGCCGCATTTCGGTTTCCTGCCCTTGAGCAGGGAGAGCGCTCTTGTAACATCCTCAAAGGCGGCCATGTTGTCCATTCCGAAAAACGAGGTGACGATGTCTGTACCTCCCATGAGTGCCCATTCCACAGCGACGCTTGTGGCACAGTGGCAGTCGTCATCCGGCGAAAGCTCTATTACTCCCCGAAAGGCTTTCATAAGATTGTGGAGTGCCGCCTGCACTGGCTGCAGTATGATATCCGCCAGACCTCGAATTCGAACCCTTCCGCAGTCTCCATAATTGGCTATGGCAGAATAGTCACGCACATCGTTAATCCATATCTCCGCATAAACGCCCATCGACTCATCTTTTCTATTTGGGCACACAAACCGCTTGATATCCTTGCAAAGCTCATATTCCCCCGCTTCTCCGGTCTCGTTCACCCGCAATATATATCTCCCACTTGGAGCTGCAGGACCAAGCGCCTCATACGCTTCGGCGGAAACCTCCAAAAAGTCAGCCCCCGCGAAAAAAAGCAATTCGGCAATCTGACGGAGGTCGCTCTGACCAAGCCCGTATGTCTCCATACAGACAAGGGTTCTGTCGATTACTCTTACCATGCCCTTCTCTTCCTTTCACGGGGATTTGGACTACTTAGGTGACCACTGATTTAATCCAGCGTTACCAGATTGGTGGGGATAGTAGCCTCAATCGAGGCAAAAAAGCGCAGGAATAATGGGTTTATTTCAAGCTTTTTTAACGATGAGTGGGGATGCTAGACACTCCAAGATGGTAATGTCGGATTAATCAGTGGTTACCTAGAACCTGTATTTTTCTACGGGTCTGCCCTGCTCGAAATGCTCCTCGCATATCTCCTCGACGGCTTCCTCGTCCAGTCCGCCGTACCATATCCCCTCGGGATATACGACCATGAGAGGTCCGTGCTGGCAGATGCCGAAGCAGCCCGTATTGCTTATCATTACGTCGCCCGTAAGCTCTCGGCTTTCCACCTCTTGCGTGAGCTTCATTAGCAGGTCAGGGCTGCCTTTTTTCGCGCACATACCATTCTGCGTGCCGTTGGGGCGGCAGCTTGTGCACATGAAAACGTGGTATTTCGGTACTATCATACGAGCCTCCTTATTACATGACGCATTCGAAATCTTCGTCGGCAGCGTCTCTGTCCTGACGGTCCATCAAAGCTCCGAGAACCTGCTCCACAAGACGCGTCGCCCCTCTGTAGCCCACCACGGGCTGTATGGTTCCGGCGTAGCGGTCAAGCACGGGAAAGCCCATGCGAATCATGGGGATATCCTCGGCCTTGGCGATATACTTGCCGTAGGAACTACCTAAGAGCAGATCGACTGGCTCGTTTTTGATCAGTTGATGCAGATAGAACAGATCGGTGTCGGCTTTAACAATGCATTCCTCAGACAGGCTGTATTTGCCGATAAGTGCCTCGGTCAAATCAACGAAAGCACTTTTAGGCGTGCCTGTGATAACGTACTTCGGGATCATGCCCATCTCCAAACAGAGCGAGGTCATTGAATATACCAGATCCGGATCTCCGAATATCGCGACCTTTTTTCCATTGGTGTATTGGTTTGAGTCAAGTAAAAGGTCGACCAAGCGTCCGCGTTCGTATTCCAATTCTTTTGGAATCTCGACCTTGGTCACATCCCTCAGTGCCATTATGTAATCGTCGGTGAGGGACACTCCCACGGGCAGATGCAGCATCTTATACGGTATCTGCGCTTTCTTTTTAAGCAGCTCGGCCGGCTCAAGCCCTATGATATAGCCGAGAGAAATAAGACTCGCGCAGTCGCCCAGAGCCTTGATTTCCGAAACCGTGGTGCCGCCGTCGCCGTAATACTCATAGCGGCCGGTCATGGGAACGTCCATGGTGTTGTCGTGGTCAGGAAAGTAAATATATTCCGCGCCCATCTCTGTAGCCAGCCTCTTGAGCTCTCGGTCGTCTCCGGGGTTGACCCAACCCGGGAAAATGGCAAGCTTTCCGTTTGAAACGCCTGTGGACTCAAGCAGGTAGTTCATAAAGCCGCACATCATGTTTGAAAAGCCCTGAATATGCGAGCCCTCGTAGCTTGGGGTACTGGCGTAGAGCACCGTCTTTCCCTCGGGTACGTCTAAATCCATAATGTAAGACTGCAAATCGTCGCCGATTGTCTCGGAAAGGCAGGTGGAGTGAACAGCTATGAGGTCCGGGTTATACAGGTCAAAAATATTTTTGACCGAGGTTACGAGATTCGTTCTTCCGCCGAAAACGGACGCGCCTTCTGTGAAGGAGCTTGATGTCGCTATCGCCGTCTCCTTGAAATGCCTGCCCAGCACTGTGCGGTGGTAGGAGCAGCAGCCCTGACTGCCATGGCTGTGAGGCATACATTTGTGGACGCCCAGCGCGCAGTACATAGCGCCGACAGGCTCACAGGTCTTGCATGGATTGATGGTGACTCCCTTGCGTTCCACTATTTCCTTTGGTGTCATATCCAGCATTAAAACTCACCTCCAACAAATGTGCCCGAAAGCTCGGATTTATTTTTCCACGGAGCCTGAACCAGGCCCCAGGCCGCGCAGTAGAGCGCCATTGAGATATCCCGTCCGAAGTTTACAGCACCCATAAAGCCGCTGTAGGGTCCGGAGTAGTCGTAGGAATGTATCTGGCGCGAGGCGCAGCCGTCTTTCAGTACGGAATACTTGTCTTTCAGACCAGAAAGGAAAATATCTGGCTTTAACTTTTTGACAAGCGCATCGGTTTCATAAAAATTGTAATCGTCCACTACAATATGTCCGGGAGCCATTTCCTTCATCATACCGCCGTAAGTGTCGAGCTCGACACCCTCGCATTTCAGCTTTTCCGTCTCTGCTATGGAATAACGCTCTTTGTACAGTACCGGGTCCGGCTCCACCGTGATGCTCTCAATATTCTTGGAATCGGCGTCGGGCTTAATAAAGGGAAGAATGTCCCTGCCCTCGAAATCGTCGCGGTGCGCAAATTCGTAGCCGGCGATAACCGTCTCGACGCCGAAGTCTTCAAGCAGCTTCTGGTAATGATGACTGCGCGAGCCGCCGGAGAAAATACCTGCGGTTTTTCCCTTGAGCTTCCTCCGATAGTGCTCCATGTCGTCATGAATGTTTTCTAGCTCGTCAGAGATGACTTCCTCAATTCGCGCGGACAGCTCCGGGTCCCCGAAATACTGGGCGATCATCCGCAGACTCTGGCAGGTGGCTCCGACGCCGATGAAATTGATCTTCAGCCAGTCGATTCCGTATTTTGTTTTCATCATCTCCGCCACATAGTTTATCGAGCGGTGGCACATGACCAGATTAAGGTCGGCCAGATGGGCGTTTTTCATTGTTTCATAGGAGCCGTCTCCTGTGAATATGGTAACGACCTCCAAACCGCAGCGCTTAAGAATGCGCTCCTCTTCCCAAGCGTCAGCGCCGATATTGTATTCCCCCAAGATGTTGACTGAATGCTTTGCCTTGGGTTTTTTGTCTCCCGTGCCAATGATATAGCGCATAAGCCCGTTATTTGCAATGTGGTGTCCCGAGGATTGTGAAACTCCCTTGTAGCCCTCGCAGGAGAAACCAATGGCCTTGATGCCGTACTTTTCCTCTGTACGTCTCGCCACGGCCTGAACGTCGTCGCCGATAAGACCTATGGGACAGGTTGAGCAGATCATTATGCACTTCGGATCAAATATCTTCATGCACTCATCAATACCCTCTTCAAGCTTTTTTTCGCCACCGAAGACGATATCCGTCGGGCGCATGTCGGTACAAATGCTGTAAGGAATAAAGTTCTTGTTGTCGCTGTCGGGGTCAGGCTTCGCCTTGTTTCGTCTTGTACCCCAGCTGTAAAACGCGCAGCCTATGGGTCCGTGCGTTATGATGCAGACATCCTTCAGTGGGCCAACGACGACGCCCTTGCAGCCAGCATAGCAGCAGCCGCGGGCGCTCATTATGCCCGGAACTGTTCTGGTATTTGCCATTATGGTATCTGGCGTATCGCCAAACTCCAGCTGCGTGACGTGATCTTTTCGGTTCTTATAAACTCTTGCGGAATACTTATCAAGCAGCCGCTCTCTTTCAGTTGACATTGCCGTCACCTCCTTAGAAAATTTCTTCTGTATGCTGACCGTCCCTCACGCGATATGCTTCCAGTATGGGACGGATAAAAATCTTGCCGTCCCCGGAGTTTCCGGTCTGATTGGCCTCGATTATCAGCTGCACCGCCTTTTCCGCCAGCTCGTCTGATGTGATAAGCGTAAAAAAGCGTTTGGCAATAAGGCGGGAGGCCTCGGTCAAGTGCTCTCCGACGACATTCTGCGGCAGGGCTCCGGCGGCAAGCAATGTGTTTACCAGCTCGGTGTCCACATTTTTCTTTCCGCGGCCAAGACAGGCGCGGCAGGTAAAGGCGGGAAACCCGTTTTCCACAAGCAGCTTTTTCGTGGCGTTCACTTTATTGGGACGAATAATTGCGATAATCTCTTTCATGGGTGAGCCTCCTTAAAGACCGGGCTTTCCGTTGCTTACGGTATATGCCTCGTCTACGCGGGAAACGAATATTTTTCCATCGCCGTAGTTCCCGTCGCCGGTTTTTGCCGGGGCGCCGCTGCTGGCAAATTATTACAAAAGCCCGGAAATGCTGCTACCCCTGCGGGTGTATATCTTCTCCGTGTTTTTCAGTTCCTATGCCTCGATCCTGACGGCGCGGATGCAGCGGGAGATGCGCTTTAAGCAGATTCTGTATTGCAGCCTGACGGCCACCTGCGTCTCAGGCGCGCTGGCGGTGGCGCTGGCCTTTGCCGGGGCAGGAATCTGGACTCTGG
>CAYQMY010000013.1:11972-22226 GCA_964418735.1 uncultured Oscillospiraceae bacterium
ACTATGCCCTTCTGCTTGCCGCGCCCATATACATCCATTTTTGTCATAGCCGGATAGCCTGCAACAAGAAGCTCTGAAATTACCTCGTTGCTTTTACTGGGTCTTACGATAGCCTGAATCATATACATTTTCGGTTACCTCCCTTAATTAGTCCATGATGCCATGTTCCATCAATATTTCCTCGAGACGGTCGATGGACATGGGCTTCGGTATAACAAACATCTTATTGCTGTCAAGCTTGCGGGCAAGCTCACGGTATTCATCCGCCTGATGCTCATCCGGTGAGAAGTCGATTACGGTTTTCTTGTTGATTTCAGCACGCTGCACAGCGTTGTCACGGGGAACAAAGTGGAGCATCTGAGTGCCGAGCTCTTTTGCCACCGCTTCAACCAGATCAGCCTCTCCGTCAACGTTTCTGCTGTTGCAGATGAGGCCCCCCAGCCGCACGCCGCCGGTTTTGGCGTACTTTGCGATACCCTTTGAGATGTTGTTTGCCGCATACAGCGCCATCATCTCACCGGAACATACAATGTAGATTTCCTGTGCCTTGCCCTCTCTTATCGGCATTGCGAAACCTCCGCAGACAACGTCTCCCAGAACGTCATAAAAAACATAGTCGAGTTCGTCCTCATAAGCGCCGAGCTGTTCCAGCAAGTTAATGGATGTGATGATGCCGCGCCCCGCGCAACCGACACCCGGTTCCGGGCCGCCCGATTCAACGCCCCTGATTCCGGCGTACCCGAACTTTAAGACTGCATCAAGCTCAATGTCGTCGCCCTCCTCTCTGAGGGTGTCCAAAACGGTTTTTTGTGCAAGACCTCCTAAAACCAGTCTGGTGGAGTCCGCTTTCGGATCACAGCCAACGATCATTATCTTTTTTCCCATTTCAGCCAGACCGGCTGTCAGATTCTGCGTCGTGGTGGATTTCCCTATGCCGCCTTTTCCGTAAATAGCTACCTGCCTCATAATTAATTACCTCCGTTCATATTTCGGTTCGAAAACAAAAAGAGCAAAGGCGCCGTGAACCAATTGGTTCACAAGCGCCTTTGCCTCGCTGAAAATATATTATCAGTTTAATGAGCTGAATTCCATACCGCAAAACAGTAAATATAATCAATATCGCAGGTGGGTTTTTATTGCTATTGTACAAAATCCTTTCTGATGATATCTTTAAGACAGCTTTTTTTCGAACCGCCCGTATAATACCATCATCCACAAAAATGATGTTATAAGGGCCGGAATAATATAAAAATAATTATCTTCCAAGCAGAGCTTTGCAATCCAGAAGGATGGTAAAACAGAAAACAGATACTGGATGCCTGAAAACAGGAAAAACGGGACTGGAAGCCCGAGCATAATTATGCCTGAAAGCTTGGAAATGGCCATCCCTTCCACTCTGTTATGCGAAAATGAAACAAGCAGTAGGGATACAGCGATACTCAGGATACTAGTTAGCATGCAGGTCGACAGCATCATCGGCAGCGTCCAGTCGGTAAGTGAAAAGACGCTCATAAAAATTACTGAAACAAAAAATGAGATAACAGCCGGAAACACCAACCTTGATATGATGTACCCTCTCTTGCCGACAGGCGTTACGGCAATATAACCAGTCATATTTTCATCATATTCCGCGAGGATAACCATGGATGAAGCAAAGCAAAATAAAAACGGTGTCAGTACGGCAATAAAAATGTCAACCAGCAGATAATAATCGGCTACAACAGATGCTTTTCCGAAATATCCGCATAGCAGAGTTTCTATATATGGAATGCCGAAACGAAAAAAGCAGGACGCAAGAAGAGGAGCGATGCATACCGCATAGAGCATGCTGTCCTTTGATATCTGCCGTATAAACATGGAAAAGCAGCGAAAGAGCGGTTTCACAACTTAACACCTCCCACAGATTTTAGCATTTTTTCCACCGCGCCGCATGCCAGAATTGAAAATAGCGCCGTCCATAAAAGCAATATCAGCAGCGCGGGCAACGGTGAGCCAGCCCCCGCACAAAGCTCCATCATGCAGACGCCCGGATGAAACAGAAGCCAGCTCTTTTGGTAACCGAAAAGCCATGCTACGGCCTGGCCGTTGATTAAAATTTCTGCGGGGATGGTCGCGATGACGAACTGATTGAGTGTTATTGTTTTACATGCAACAATCAGCCCCACAGCCGAAAACAGGCAGGAGCAGAGAAACACACCGACGATAAAAAAGAACGGACTTGTGAAAGTACCGGCCGTTATCCCGATAGCAACCCCCACAACGGTAGAAATAAGTCCGATGGAAACCAGCTTCGACAGAACATATTCAATAGGCTTTACCGGAGAAACGGCGATGCTGTCCAGCACCCTCTCGCTTTTTTCAAAAAGGACAATAGCCCCCATGAAATAAAGGCCCATGGCTGACGGGTCCGTAAAAATCATCAGGATCGCCGCTTTTGTCCGCCACGCTTCGGGAAAGGCAAAAAGCAAGCCAATGTACAAAACCGAAAAGATCAGATAAATGAGGTAAAACCCATATTTGAACTGGAACCGGACATCACCCCGCAAAAGTTCCTTCATCCTCATTGCAGCTGCCTCCCGGTAAGCTCGACAAAAAAATCGTTGAGTGTCGGTTCGCTCGAATGGATGGACAAAATCCGGTTATCTCGGATCAGCCGTAGAAGCGTTTCATCTTCCGAGGTTTTATGGAGTGGAATCTCCGTTTTAATTTCTCTGCCTTTATCTAAATAAGTATATATTATCTTTGAAGCGCCCCTTTGCATGATTAAGCTGCGCGGCGTGTCGAGCGCCTTAATTTTCCCGTCCACTATAAACGCGACACGGTCGCAAAGCTCGGTGGCGTCATACATGTTATGCGTGGTCAGAATGATGGTTTTCCCCTTAGCTTTCTCTTCGAGAATGATATCTTTCATAACCCGGGCGTTGGACGGATCAAGCCCGGATGTCGGCTCATCCAGAAAAAGAAGACGCGGGTCATGCAGAAGAGCCTTAATAAAGTTCAGCCTGGATTTCATGCCCTTGGAATAGTCGGAAACCTTTTTATCCGCGTCGCCGATAAGGCTAACGCATGAAAGCAGAGTGTCGATATCGCCGTGTTTTTTGTAGAGGGAAGAAAAGAACCTGAGATTTTCACGTGCCGTCAGCTTTTCATATAAGCTCGGGAATTCAAAGTCGACGCCGATGTTTTCATAGAAGCCCGCGCCGTGACGTCCTGCCTCCTCGCCATTTACTATTACGCTGCCTTTGTAGTCGGTAAGAAGACCGGTCAGCAGCTTTTGCAGTGTGCTTTTACCTGCGCCGGAAGGACCGAGAAAGCCGAAAATCTCACCGGGTCTGACCTCAAAGCATGTGTTTTCTATAAACGGTTTCCTACCATAGCTGAAACTTAAGTTTTTTACATTTATCATTTCTTCTCTCCTTCAAACATCTGAAATACAACTCCGCGGATCATGACATGGAGGGCTTCGTCAAAAATCTCTTCTCCAATTTCCTTCTTGTGAAGAAGGGTAACAAAAATCCCTCTGATCGCCGCGCTGAAAACCCTTATATTTTCCGCTTTGATGCCGGGAACCATGGAGACCAGCTCTTCTACCCGAAAGTCATCCTTTTCGGTATGAATCTTATTCAGCTCCGGTGGCAGCTTCCTGAAAAGAAGCTCCAGTTCTCCGCTTGTAGCAAGCTTTAGCAAGTAAGAGCCGTCCAGCGACTTATACAGCTTGAAAAAAATGCTTGTCAGTGTATCGGCATCCACACCGCTTTTCAATACGTTTATCTCACTAATCATCTTTTCCTGAAACTCATCGTGCATGGCGCAGAATGCATCAAAAAACAAAAGCTCCTTGGACTCATAAAAAAGATAAAACGTCCCCTTCGGAATGTTAACCCGTTTTATGAGCTCATCCACCGTTGTTTTTCGGATACCGTACATTGCGAGACACTCTTTTGCCTCCTCAATAAGTCTACTTTTTATATAGGCACGTTCACTGTCAGAAAAAGTTTTGGGCATTTCACTTCACATCCAATACTATATGACTAAATATGTTTTTATAGTCATAATAATAGCTTATATTATACCAATGTCAATATGAAATTGTGTTTAGATAAATATCGTTACATCCAAGTTCTTTCAAAAAACAAATAATTTGTGAAAGATTTAAAGCTGGAGTGTCTCGAAAGGCACTCCAGCTTTAAGCGTTATGAAATTATTGGAACGAAAGCAAGCGAACAGTTTCGATTAAGGAAAAATTCTTCAGATGCTATTTATCCCATATTTCTCCCGTTTCGAGGCCCCATAATGAGAAAAGCGTGTTGTAAAACTCTGGCCTTGAGAAATCTTCTTTCATTGTCATTCGGAAAGAATCATTTGTCATACCGCGCGCTACAAGCTCTTCTATGCCTGTAAACAGTTCATTTATGCGCTGCTTTGGCACTGAAAAGATTATATCGTTTTCGCTGGTCAGAGCGCGCTCATATTCGCCCGGGTCTGGAAGTGTTATACGGTAATTTCCTTCCAGCAAGGGCGGTATTACGGAGTATACGCAGGAGTCAATCGGGTCAAAGCTGCTTTCCAGCATCTTGCCCGTCTGCTTTTTTACTGCAAAAAGCAAGGTTCTTAGCTGAGAATTTATGCAGTAGACTAAAAGTATGTCAGGTTCAAAATCCGCTTTCCGCAGGGGAGCTGTAAGTATTCCTTTATATTTACCAAACGGCAGCCTCGGGAAATTTTCCACAAAGTCGGCGGCCTTCTCCGGATCTTTTATGCCGATTACTCTGCATATTTCATTGAATCCGGGATCTCCTCTGTTGCATTTCACCATTCCGTATGCGATTAATGGGTTCCAGCACCAGTGGTCCTCCTTGCGCATATAAACCGTCTTGCCTTCTCTGCGCGTCATGGCTATCGCCTGACAGAGTGCAATGTGCCGTCCTTTATCTTCAAAAGGGCACAAAGCATTGGAAGGAACAACCGACTCTTCCTCTACCAATTTCAGCGCTACGACCGGATACCTGAGGTTTAGCAGCTCGTTGATAGCCGACTGGCGCTTTTCATTAATGCTTATCATTAGGATCACTCCCTACGAAATTTTCGCATTAAAACATCTAACGCGGTTTGCCATGCGCATTTTTTAGATCGGATAGCTTTTGTCTCCATATTGAATTGTTATCCACTTTTTCTCCGTGAACTCATCAATTGCAAACGCGCCGTTTTCGCGCCCGAAGCCGCTCTTTTTCACTCCACCAAAAGGAGCTCTGCGCGAACCCATTACAGTAGAATCGTTTATATGTACCATTCCGGACTCCATCTTTGCCGCCATTTTAATTGCAATGCTCAAATCGTTTGTTAGCAGTGCTCCCGAAAGCCCGTACTCATTATCATTGCCGAGTCTAAGTGCATCCTCGGCGCTCTCCGCCTTGACAATTACGGCTACCGGACCGAAGCTCTCCTCATAAAATATATTCATTTCGGGAGTAACATCGGCAATTACTGTCGGATTATAAAATGAGCCCTCGCGTGTACCTCCGAGCAGGAGTCTTGCGCCTTTTTTAACCGCGTCCTTTATCTGCTCGTCAATAACCTCACACTGCGCTTCCTTGATAAGAGGACCGATAACGACACTGGGGTCATGGGGGTCTCCGACCTTAAGGCCTTTAGCAGCAGTTGTTAGCTTTGAGCAAAATTCATCGTATATTTTATCTTCTACAATTAATCTGTTTGATGCCATACATATCTGGCCCTGATGGAAAAACGCTCCGAAGGTGGCGGCCTTTACCGCCTTATCGACGCTAAAGTCCTTTAAAACTATAAACGGGTTTTTTCCGCCAAGCTCAAGAGTATATTTCTTAAGACTTTTTGCAGCCTTTTCTGCGATACCTATTCCCACCTCTGTCGATCCGGTAAATGTAATTTTTTTAATCCTGCTGTCATTTACAAGCCTGTCGCCTACAACTGACCCGGAACCCGGCAGAATGCTCAAAACTCCCTTAGGCAGCCCCGCGCTTTCAAAGAATTCACCGATAATCAAGGCCGACGCAGGAGTATCGGAGGCGGGCTTTAGCACAAAGGTATTTCCTGCGGCCATTGCTGACGCCACTTTGCTTAAAGCGGTCAACAAAGGATAGTTAAACGGCGAAATTCCGGCAACAACTCCAAGCGGCTGCCTTATAAAATACGACATTTGACCTTCGGCTTCGGGAGAATATACTTCCCCGTCAACTCTCTTGCACGCCTCTGCGGCTGCGCGCAAAATATCTGAACATTCCGCAAGCTCGCCCATAGCCTTAATAAAGGTAGAACCGCTTTCCTCAATCAAAACTTCAAGGTATTTTTCTTTATTCGCTTCGAGGCAAGCGGCAGCGTCTATAAAAATCCGTTCTTTTTCTCGTGAAGGCATCTCTGCCCATCTTTCCCTGACTTCATAGGCCTTTTTTATGGCCGCCTCTGTTTCGTCAGGTCCCGCAGTATGCACTTTTGCAAAAATTTCTCCGTTGGCGGGATTAATATCGTCTATTACCTTGCCGGTTGTTGTGGATGTCCACTCACCGCCGAGAAACAACTTAAACTCTTTCATTTGTTATTCCTTTCATTACACCGTTACTTTTGCGGGCTAACTAACTGCAAACCCGGTTTTTTATATATTATTTAATCGAAGACCATTGCTACCACGCGTTAGAACCCAATCGGTTCGGCTTTCCTGTTCCGGTCTGTTACAGACGGTTTTCGTTGCGTGCGATTACGTCGTTCTGGCAATCCTTGGAAAGCTCCACAAAGTAGGCGGAGTAACCGGCGATGCGAACCACCAGATTGCGGTAAGCTTCCGGGTTTTCCTGCGCAGCGCGCATGGTATCGGTGGAGACGATGTTGTACTGCACACACAAGCCGCCGCCCTCAAAATAGGCCTTGGTCATGTCGCGCAGCTTCTCCAGACCGTCCTCACGATCAAGAACGGAGGGATGGAAGCGGACATTGAGTGCAATGCCGTCCATGAAGCGGGTCTGGTCGAAGACCAGTTCGGAGTTGAACACGTTGGTGGGGCCTTTTTTGTCGCGGCTCTGGCAGGGGGAGCAGCCGTCAGCCATACTGTCTCCCGTCTTGCGGCCGTCGGGGGTGGCCCAGGTACGCTTGCCCTGACCGATGTGGTCTGTGGCGCCGTACATGCCGGCCTTGAACACCTTGGAACGGACGGAATAGCACTGCTTGCAGCAGTTATAATAGTTGGAGGTGACCCAATCCAGGAAACGATCCGCATAAGGATCACCGTTTCCAAAGTGGGGGACCAGATTCAGCACCATCTGGTGCAGTTCCTCATAGCCCTCCCAGTTTGCCATCAGGGCATCATACAGTTCCCTCGTGGTGCAAAGCTTCTTGTCGAAGCACATGTACTCAATGGCGCAGAGAGAGTCCGCAATGGTGGCAAGTCCGGTGGCGGTGCCGCCGTAGGAGTTGTATTTGCAGCCGCCCTGGGTGGCGTCCTTGCCCTGCTCCATGCAGCCCTCCATGGAGATGGACAGCATGGGGTTCGGTGCCTGCGGGACCGCGGTGGCCTCAAAATAGTTGTTGAAGGAAACCTGCGCCCGGATCAGATATTCCAGCGTCTCCCGGAAGGCAGCTTTGACTTCCTCAATATCCTTCATCTCATAGAGATAGCCTTTCTTGATGGGGCACTGGGAGTTGTTATAAGGGTTCACGCCGTTGTTGACGGCCATCACTAGGGTAACGCCCTGGTGGATGGTGTTGTGGGGCGGCACAGTGCCGCAGGCGGCGGGATAGTCCGTTCCGGAACCGGTGATCTCCTGACAGCCGATAATGGCGTAGTCCCGGGCGTCGCAGAGGGTGAAGCCCAGTTCCTTCATGAGGCCGGGTATGATGACCTCGTCATTCTGGAACAGTGGCAGACCGCCCACCAGACGGTTGGTGGTGATGGCGCACTCCCAGACCTCGGGCGGGGTGTTTTTGTTGATGCGGAGGCTGGTGGCGGGGTCATGCAGGTGCAGGCGACCGATAGCCTCCATGACCATCAGGGTGACAGGGTTGGAGGCGTCCTCGCCGGTTTCGGGGTCCACGCCGCCAACGGTGACGTGCAGGTAAGTGTTTCCCTTGCCCATCAGGGTCACCAGATGGGGCTGCGCGCCCCAGTAAAGGCTGTTGATCTTCAGGAAGAAACAGTCCATGATCTCGCGGGCCTCGTCCATGGTGAGGCGGCCTTCTTCCAGATCCTTCTTCAGGTATGGCCAGGTGTACTGATCCACGCGGCCGAAGGAGCCGTTATCGGGCAGATAGCTCATCAGCAGCAGAAGCTGATACATATAGGCGGCCTGGCAGGCCTCGCGGAAGGTGCGAGCCGGATTTTCGGAGATCCAGTTTAGACCCTCAGCCATGCTCTTAAGCTCCGCCTTACGGGCGGGATCGGCGGTCTGGTCGGCTTTGTCCAGGCAAGCCTTCGCATAGCGCCTGATCATCAGTGTGGCCGACTTGCAGACGATCTCCGCTGCGGTATAGAAGGCGGCTTTCTGCGCATCCTCGCCCATCATGTTTGCCTTGTGGGCGTCCAGCCAGTCCCGGGCCTCCTTCTGAATCGAGGCATAGCCCCGGTCAACGATCTTCTTGTATCCGGCGGTCAGGTGGCCGGAGGGCAGGGTAAACTGGGGCGTGCCCACACCGGATTGGGAGCAGAGCAGGTCAGCAAACTCCGCATAGCCCTCCGGCAGCCAGTCGTCAACCAGACGGGTCAGGCGGTTTTGACCCCAGTACTCCTTGATGGAGCAGAGATTTTCGTAATCTTCTGGCGCCATGCAGAGCTTTAGCTCTTCTCCGTCCGGGTTGTGGTATAGTCCGTCCTCACGGAGCGTCCAGACGCCGTCGTCAATATAGCGGCAGGCCCAGCCTTCCCCCATCCACTGGGGGTACACACTGGCGCCGCAGAAGTTCTTGGAGGTGTTGCCGACGATACACTCTTCATCCTCGATGCGGATGGTCTTGTTTTCGCACAGCGCCTTGATATACATGGCGCTGCGGATGACCGGCGGCACGTTGCGGTATTTCCGATCGGCGGCGGTGATGGTCATGGCGGTTTCGCTGTCCACCTGAATGACGCGGTCGCGGATTCTCTGGTGCAGATGCTCGTTGCGCGCGGAAATCGGTTTCAATTCATACATAATTAAATGACCTCCAATCGGTTCGATTATTATTGCTCAATGAATGGTAACGGGCAGGCCGTATTCCTCCATGATGGCTTTAAGCTTTTGCATATAAGCATCCGTGGGGGGCGTTGCTTCGGCGACGGGCTTGTCGCTGATGCGGAGATATTTCATCACGCCCATGTTGTGATAAGGGAGCAGCTGCACCACCGTGACGGCTTCGCCAAGATCACGGCAGAACTCCGCCGCGGCGCGGATGTTCTCCTCGTCATGGTTGAACATGGGGATCACGGGAATGCGGATCTGCAGCTTTGCCCCCACAGCGGCCAGACGTTTTGCGTTGTCCAGAATCTTTTCGTTGGGCACGCCCACCGTCGCTTTGTGCTTGGCGCAGTCCATGTGCTTGAGATCGTAGAGATAGAGATCGGTGTAGGGCACCGTGCGCTCCACCGCGCTCCAGTCGGCATAGCCGGTGGTGTCAAGCGCCGTGTGGATGCCTTCGGCTTTCAGCCTTTTTAGCACTTCCACCACAAAATCGATCTGGCACAGCGCCTCGCCGCCGGAGATGGTAACACCACCGCCGGACTTTTCATAGAAGCGGCGATCCTGCAGCAGCCGTTCCACGAGTCTGTCCACCGTATAGTCCTCCCCGCACATATACAGCGCTTCGGCATAGCACTTTTCGGTGCACTTGCCACAGTTTGTGCAGAGGTCGCGCTTGACGTGAACCAGCTGAATCTTGGCGTTGTCCGAGGCTCTGACGGAGGTTTCACCCGGCTCAATGGCGCCCTGGGGGCAGGCCTTGATGCAGCGGGAATTGCAGGCCTCAGTGCCGAGGCAGCGCATGCTCATAAAGCTGAGCTGGGGCAGAAAACTCTGGGACTCCGGGCTGTGGCACCAGGGGCAGCGCAGCGGGCAGCCCTTGAGAAACGCCGTGGTGCGGACACCGGGACCGTCCTGCACGGAAAAGCCCTGAATGTCATATAACCTTCCGGTAAGCTTTTTTTCTTGTTCCATGATAGTCCGTCCTTTTCGGAATTAGGGAACCGCTGATTAAATCGCGTTGGATGGATGAGCGAGAGAAATTTTCGTCAGTTCGTTCAAAAAACGCAGGCAATAC
>CAYQMY010000014.1:0-21842 GCA_964418735.1 uncultured Oscillospiraceae bacterium
TTTGTGTATTAACGAGGCTTTTTGGGCAAAATGGCGGGAATTTATCCGCTAAGACGCCGACAATACGATTAATCAGTGCTTACCTAGACAATTATATTTATTTTAAGGGGGTATAAGATGATAGAGAAAATAACAGACAATATATATAAGATTGAAGTGCCGATGAAAAACGCGCTTAACTGCCTCAATGCCTATTTAATACTTGGCAAGGGAGGGCGAAACCTGCTTGTTGACACAGGCTTTGACAGGGACGAGCCCTACAGGGTTATAACCGAGGCGCTAAACAGCTTTAATACCTCAATGGAGAATACAGATATATTTCTCACTCACATGCACCCCGACCATGCGGAGCTTGCGGGGCGGCTTGCGTGCGAAAATACGAAGGTCTATATCGGAAAAGCCGATGCCGCGCTGCTGAACAACAGGCACAAAACCTTTGACGCAAGGCTAAAGGATCCGAAAAGCAAGGGCTTTCCCGCCGACATAATCATTGATTATGAGCGCATACACGCTCTTAAAACTCCCTTCAGTCTCCACGGAGGCTGCACTTATACAGAGGTCTGTGACGGTGACATGCTTGAATACGGAGGCTATAAGCTAAGGTGTATTGACTGCGCCGGTCATTCTCCGGGTCAGACCTGCCTCTATATAGAGGAGAAGAAGCTGCTTTTCGCCGGAGACCATATTCTTTATGACATAACTCCAAATGTAAGCACCTGGGCGGACGGCCCGAATCCGCTTGTAGACTATCTTAAGAATCTTGAAAAGCTCAAAGAACTGGACATAGAAACAGCGCTTCCCGCGCACAGAGGAATAACCTGCGCGCCAAAGGAGCGCATTGACCAGATAATAAATCATCACAAGGAAAGACTCGAGGAGATAATTGACGCTCTTAGCCGAAATGGAGCGATGAGCCCCTATGAGATTGCTTCCTCGGTTAAATGGAACACCGCCTGCAGCTGGGATGAGCTGCCACCGTTTCAGAAGTATTCTGCCGTAGGAGAGGTTTTTGCTCACCTTGCCTATCTGGTGAGCAGAGGCCTTGTTGAAAGAGACATAATAGACGGTGTCTACGTTTACAAAAAAACTTGAATACAGTTTTCTGATTTTCACTGCTGTATTCCCTCCGACGCGAAAACGTGTCGGAGGGAATAGGACTTTTGCGATGAAAAATATTCTATAACTATATTTGACTTTCTTTGGAATATATATTAATATAAAGATATAAATATATCGATACAAATATTGCGAATACTTAGCATTAGGAGAGTAATATGAACAGACTTAGGTTTAAAAGGACCGATCCTGCGTGGAAGACCATGGACAGGATTTTCGGAGATTTTACGAGCAGGCTAGCAGCTTCTCCGAGGGGAAACTGTCCTGCCGAGGTGAGCGGCGCCCTTTTAAGGCTCTGCGCCGCGCAAAGCTGCGGGAAGTGCGTTCCCTGCAGAATAGGGCTTGTAGAGCTCGCGAATATTCTTGACAAAATTCTCGAAGGCGGGGCCTTCGCAGAGGATATTGAGCTTTTTGAGGAGACCGCCCGCGTTATTAAGGATTCGGCGGACTGTGCGATTGGCTTTGAGGCCGCAAGGCTTGCTCTGGACAGTCTCGCGGCTTTCCGCGCCGACTATTTATCCCACATTGAAAGGGGCTGCTGCTCGGCGGAGTTTGATTCGATTCCCTGCGTGGCTCTGTGTCCGGCCCACGTCGATGTTCCCGGTTATGTTGCGCTTATTGGCGCGGAGAGATATTCAGACGCTGTGCGCCTTATAAGAAAGGATAACCCCTTCCCAAGCGTTTGCGGCCTGATTTGCGAGCATCCCTGCGAAAAGCAGTGCCGCAGGGGCATGGTCGACGACGCTATAAATATACGCGGTCTCAAAAGATTCGCGATTGATAACGCCGGCATTGTACCTGCGCCGAAGTGCGAAAAGCCGACCGGAAAAACCGTTGCCGTCGTCGGAGGCGGCCCGTCCGGCCTTACCACGGCATACTTCCTCTCGCTTATGGGGCATGAGGTCACTGTTTACGAGAGGATGAGCAAGCTCGGCGGAATGCTTCGCTACGGCATCCCCCCGTACAGACTTCCAGACGAATATCTGGACCCCGACATAGACGCTATACTCTCAACCGGTATAAAGGTCAAGACCGGGGTCAATATCGGAAGGGATATAAAATTCGAAGAGCTTCAAAAGAGGTTTGACAGTGTCTACATCTCCATCGGAGCCCACGCGCACAAAAAGCTAGGAATTGAGGGCGAGGATAAGCGCGGTGTCATGTCCGCTGTTGAATTCCTAAGGGCAATTGGCGAGGGCGAAAGGCCCAACCTTAGCGGCAAAAACGTCGTAATAATCGGCGGCGGAAACGTGGCTATGGACGCAACTCGAACGGCAAAACGCCTCGGCGCAAAAACGGTTACCTGTGTCTACCGCAGGAGGAAGAACGATATGACCGCCTTGCCTGAAGAGGTGGAGGGAGCCGTGGCCGAGGGCTGCGAGATAATGCAGCTTATGGCCCCAGCGAGAATCGAAAGCGACGAAAACAATAACGTTACCGCACTTGTACTCAAGCCTCAGCTGATAGGAGAGCATGAAAAAGGGCGCGCTAAGCCGCATAAGTCTAATAAGCCCGAGGTTCGGGTTCCCTGCGACATAATTATTATGGCGGTAGGTCAGGAGGTTGACTCCGCAAACTTCGCAATCGAAGGAATAAAGATAAAGAGGGAGCTTATAAAGACGGACAGAGCGGCCAGCGCAGCTCCCGGCGTGTTCTCCGGAGGCGACTGCTCGTTAGGACCCGCAACTGTTATACGCGCCATCGAGGCAGGAAAGGTTGCCGCCTCGAATATTGACGCCCACTTCGGCATGAATTCGGAGATAACGGTGGACGTTGAGATACCGCAAGCCTCCGGTATTCTCAAGCCCGCCTGCGGAAGAGTAAATATGAGCGAGAGAGCCGCGGAAGACAGAAGGAATGATTTTGAGCTTATGGAGCTCGGCCTGTCCGAGGAAGAAGCGAAGCAGGAGTGCTCTAGGTGCCTGCGCTGCGACCATTACGGCTCAGCAACCGTAAAAGGAGGCAGACAGATAAAATGGTAAATATTAAGATAGACGGCAGGAGCCTGGCCGTAAGAGAGGGAACCACGATTCTCGATGCCGCGAAGCAAAACGGCATAATAATACCTACACTTTGCTATCTCAGGAACATAAACGACGTCGGCGCATGCAGAGTATGTGTCGTCGAGCTGGAGGGTACAGAAAACCTTCCTGCCTCCTGCAACACAGTTGTCGAGGAAGGCATGGTAATAAGAACGAACACAGAAAGAGTCCGCGCCGCGAGAAGGATAAACACTCAGCTCATTCTCTCAAAGCATGACTGCAACTGCACCACCTGCGTCAGAAGCGGCAACTGCTCGCTTCAAAATCTTGCGAGCGACCTGAATATACTTGAGCAGCCCTATGAGGTGAAGCTCAAAAAGAACAGATGGGATAAAACGCTACCGTTTATAAGTGAAAGCTCAAAATGTATCCAGTGTATTCGCTGCGTAAAGGTTTGCGAGGAGATTCAAACCTTGAATGTCTGGGAGCTCGGCGGAACGGGAACAAGGACTGAAGTGCGTGTAAGGGGCGGAGCCGCGCTTAAGGATGTAAACTGCACATACTGCGGACAGTGCGTTACAAGGTGTCCGGTCGGCGCTCTTCGTGAAAGGGATGACACGGATGTTTTGTTTGAGGCGATTGCCAACCCGGACAAAATTGTGGTAGTACAGATAGCGCCGGCCGTAAGAGCCGCATGGGGTGAAGGTCTCGGACTCGCTGCGGAAAAAGCGACAGTTAAGAGGATGGCAGCAGCTTTGCGCGCGCTAGGTGTCGACTACGTTTTTGACACCAACTTTGCGGCAGACCTCACCATCATGGAGGAGGGCAGCGAGTTTATCGCGAGACTGACGGACAAAAGCGGGAAAGCTAAAATGCCTATGTTTACCTCCTGCTGTCCGGGCTGGGTGAGGTTTATGAAGCTTGAATATCCGGAGCTTGTGGAAAACCTTTCGACAGCTAAGTCGCCGCAGCAGATGTTCGGTGCTGTTACAAAGACATACTTTGCTGAAAAGATCGGCGTGAATCCAAAAAACATATTCTGCGCGTCGATAATGCCCTGCATCACGAAAAAATACGAGTGTGCGGTGCCTGAGGTAAACTCCTCCGGTGCTGGCCGCGATGTGGACGCCGTGCTAACTACCAGAGAGATAGACAGAATGCTCAGGGCCGGCTGCATTAATGTAAACGCTCTGGAAGAAGAGGCGTTTGACTCTCCGCTCGGCACAGGCACTGGAGCCGCGGTGATCTTCGGAGCTACCGGCGGTGTCATGGAAGCGGCACTTAGAAGCTCGTATTATCTTATTACTGGCAAAAACCCGGACGCGGACGCGTTCAGCTTCATAAGAGGCTGCGACGAGCGCAGAGAGGGTAAGCTTAACATTAACGGAATAGAAGTCAGCGTGGCGGCCACCAGCGGCCTCGGCAACGCGAGAAGGCTTATCGAGGATATTAAGTCCGGTAGGGCTCACTACGATTTTGTCGAGATAATGGCCTGCCCGGGCGGCTGCGCGGGCGGCGGGGGACAGCCGATTTGCGATGGCTGCGAGCTCGCCTGTGAGCGCGGGGGCAGGCTTTATGAGCTGGATAAAAAGGCGGAAATACGTTTTTCGCATGAAAACCCAGATGTTCAGAAGCTTTACAGCGAATATCTAAAAAAGCCGCTGTCTCATAAATCTCATGAGCTTTTGCATACCGAGCAGAAAAACTGGTCACTGTGATTTCCCACGAGGGGATTTGACAGTCGTAGGCGCATCTCCGATAATGTGGAGGTGCGCCTTTTAAATTATTACGAAAAGACGAGATCTTTCACGAAAGACGAGAGCGTTACTATTTCTGCCCGTACAGAAAAGTAACCAAAAGATACGCATAAGGGGGAAAGGGATTTCGATTTCCCTTTCCCCCTTATGAATTCCCCATTCCTTAAAGCGACACAAGAGGGGGAACTTCGGTTCCCCCTCTTGGAACTCCCCCATAGGGGCAGGACGAGAAACGCGAAAGGAACGCAGCTCCCGTCCAAACTTCGGGGGTAATCCAAGAGGGGGCGCCTCAGCGCCCCTTCTTGAGTCGTTTTAAGGAGAGAAGATTCTTAAGAGGAGAGGGAAATCGAAATCCCTCTCCTCTTAAGCGTTCTTTGGTTACTTTCTCACGCGAGAAAGTAACGCCCTTACGTCCTTCGCAATAAAACTTCGTCTTTCGTAAAAACTCCCGTCCCTCGTCCAAGCGCGTACTCCGTCCATCTCAGGGGGGATTCCAAAGCGGGGGGCCGAAGCCCCCACTTTGGTCGCTTCAAGGTGAGAGGGATTCATAAGGGAGAGAGGGAAATCCGAAATCCCTCTCTCCCTTATGCGTTCTTTGGTTACTTTCTCACGTAAGAAAGTAACGCCACTCGTCTAATCGTAAAAAAACTTTCGTCTAACAAAAATCCCTCGTCCATTCGTTAAAGAAAGGTATGCTTCATATCAGCGCCGTGCTGAAATACCTCTCAACCCTGTCGGGTAAAATTGTAACAATCCTTTTATCCCTGCCGTACTTCTTTGCCATCTGAATTGAGGCCCAGACGTTGGCGCCCGACGAGGTTCCGACGAGAATGCCCTGCCCCTTAGCAAGGGCCCTTGCCGTATTTATGGCGTCGTCATCGGTGACCTCCACAACCTCGTCAATAAGAGCCGTGTCCAGTATTCCGGGCACAAAGCCGTCGCCTATTCCCTGGATTTTGTGCAGTCCCGGCTCATCGCCAAGAAGCGCCGATACGTTTTTCGGTTCTACCGCTATAACCTTGGCTTCGGGATTTTTTTCCTTAATAAACTTGCCTATTCCCTGAAGCGTTCCACCGCTGCCGAGACCTGAGACAAATATATCCACATGTTCGTCCATTTGAGACCAGATCTCCTCGGCAGTCGTCAGATAGTGAATGAGAGGGTTGTCGGGGTTTTCAAACTGCTGGGGAACAAATATTTCGGGGTTTAGCTTCTTCTGCCTTTCAACCTCCGCTACAGAGCCGCCGATGCTCTCGGACGCCTTTGTAAGTATAAGCTCCGCGCCCAGAGCGCGGATAATCTTTTTTCTCTCCTCGCTCATGTTTTCGGGCATCACGATTACTACCCTATAATCCTTTTGAACGCCGACCAGAGAAAGGCCGATGCCGGTATTGCCCGAGGTCGGCTCCATTATCGTCATGCCAGGCTTTAAAAGACCTTTTTCCTCCGCCTTTTCGATCATATACTTTGCAATTCTGTCTTTTATACTGCCGCCGGGGTTGAAGTATTCGGCCTTTGCGAAGATATTTAATCCCGTCAGCTTAGCTAAGCTGACCATTGGAGTGTTGCCTATAATATCGATTATGTTTTCTGTAATCATTTTGACCTCCATACGCAGCGCGTATAAAATTGGTAATTCAAATCCGTTTTAGTTTAAAGATTTTTTTTCGATAAGTCAAGACAAAGAAGCTTAATTAATTTCTTCCGAATAATTCGCCTTAGCAATCTTATTATATCCCTCGAGAAGGCGGTTTGTGCGGTAAAAAAATGGCAGCAAAAAACGCCACCCTAAGATGGCGTTTTTAATATTTTTTATCCCAGGAATCCTTTGAGTACCGTATCCTCGGCTTCCTTCTCCGTGAGTCCGAGTGTCATGAGCTTAATAAGCTGGTCGTTAGCGATTTTGCCGATTGCAGCCTCGTGAATAAGCTGCGCGTCGGAGTGGAAGGCCGAAATCTCCGGAATCGACGCGACCTTGGCGTTATCCATGATGATAGAATCGCACTGTATGTGTCCGCGGCACTTCGCATGTCCGCGCAAGTTTAGATGGAAGGCTTGCTCAGAATCGTTCTGCGCAACGGAGCGGGAAATAATCTGGGCGCTTGAGTCCTCACCGACCATTTCAACGGTTATTATGGAATCAGCGGTCTGGTTTAGGTAGGTAAGCAGTCTCTCAGACACGATAAGACGGGCGTTTTCGTGAAGTACTACCTTGGTGTCGCGAACCGTTCTGTCAACGCCCTTTATCTGAACCATATCTAGCTCAGCTACTCCGCCAGCCTCAACCTCGATTATGGTTTTGGGGTTAAGTATTCGCTCGCCGGTACCGTCGCCCTCGCCGTAGTGCTTTTCAACATACTTCATGCGGGCGCCCTTGCGAATGAAAAATTCATGTATTCCGTCATGCTGGGTGTTTTGAGTGCCGCAGCTATGGATTCCGCAGCCGGCGACGATAACAACGTCCGAGTTTTCGCCGACTTCAAAGGTGTTGTAGACTACGTCGTTAAGACCCTCCTTGGAGAGAATAACCGGGATATGCACGCTCTCTCCCTTGGTTTCGGGCTTGATTATAATATCTATACCGGTCTTATCCTTTTTGGTGACTATGTCGATATTCGCCGTGGTGTTGCGGCTGATGCCCTCACCGTTTTTTCTTATGTTGTAAGCGCCCTGGGGAACTCCGTGCAAATCTGCGATTTCTTCCAGAAGCTTGTTATCTACTGCATTCAGCATTGGTTACGCCCCCCTTGATACAGTTCTCTTTGCAAAGACAGTTTGTGTCTATTTTGGAAATCTCGCCGAGGAACTCCTCGTGGCTTGTTCTTTTACTGACCGTGCCGTCGGCAATAAGTATTACCTCGTCTGCAAGTCTCAGGATGCGCTCCTGATGCGAGATAATTACGATTGTCGTATCGTACTTCTTGTTCAGGGCTTCAAAGGTTTCAGTCAGGCGCTGAAAGCTCCAGAGGTCTATACCAGCCTCCGGCTCGTCAAACAGGGCGACCTTGAGGTTTCGGGCGAGTATGCTCGCAATTTCAATTCGCTTGAGCTCTCCGCCGGAAAAGGTGGAGTTTATCTCGCGGTCCAGATAGTCCTGAGCGCAGAGCCCGACATCGTAAAGAAGCTGACACTGGTCAATCTTTTCACCACCAGCGGCAAGCTTTAACAGATCTCGAACCTTTAGGCCCTTAAAACGGGCTGGCGCCTGAAAAGCGTAGCCAATTCCAAGCTTTGCGCGCTCGGTAATTCCCATTTTGGTGATATCGATATCGTCAAGAAGAATCTGACCCTCACTGGCCTCAAAAATACCCATTATAACCTTTGCAATGGAGGATTTTCCGCCACCGTTAGGCCCGGTCATAACATATATTTTCTTGTTTTCCAAGGTCATTGTGACATTATTCAATATTTGTTTGCTGCCGCTGTCGTCAAACGCGGTAACACTGACGCCGTTCATTTTAAGCATTCTTATCCCTCATTGTAAAAGAATTATGATTATCAGCTCTTTTGTTATGTATATTATAGTTTTACAAGTTATTTTATCATGTTTTAGAAAAAAAACAATTATATATTTTTGATTATTTTGTATTTAGTTATTTTAGATAAGGTTAAGCGCTTGAAATCTGGAGGTCGGCTAAGCCTGAAGAAAAAATAGCTGCCGAGTTTGCGGCAGCTAAAAAAGTCATATTTTGAAGTAAACTAAGAAAAAATCATTTCTTTTTCTTGCGTTCAATTCTCTTTAAACCAATGTATATGAGTGCTATGCAAATCAAAAGTCCAATAATTGCAGCGCGATGACAGAAGCACCGGAGGCTCCACCGAAAGCCGCGCTCCAAAGCACCTTTGCGACAGCTATGAAGGCGAGTACTGAGATTCCGAGCCATAGTAAAGTCAATAGAAAAAGCCCGAAACCCTTATATGGGTTTCGGACTTGGAGTTGGCAAGGTGACTAGAACCTCGACCTGCTGAAAAAATTTGTTTTCAAGTAACTCTTCAGTATTCATTTCAATTCTATGTAGTTTATTTATTCAACTATTCAGAGCATTGAAGTGTGTTTAGAAACACCTTCGTCTCAAACAGATTTGCATGTTTCAGTTTTTCTATCTCAATTAAATAACCATCCCCGTGGTTTGCCTTCAGAAAATTGTTAGAGCCATCTATCACGATTCGCCATTCATTCTGAACTCTGTAATCAATGCTCTTAACAAAATAGCGATCATAGGCGCTCTTGTTAGCATAGTAAGCTTTACGATATTCATCTAGATCTGAAAAGTCGCCTAAGTCTCTATACCAAATTGGGCCATACATATATCCAAATTTAGGAGAGGTCATTTCTTGAGCAACATGTAAATTGTTGATCAACTCTAATGAATTGAAGAAAAGGACATAATCGCCAAAGCTTTTTATGGCCTCTTTAAATTTCTCTGAAAGGATATAGGAGTTTGAATGATCCTTTTGCATAATTGTAAGGTCAATAATGGCTGCACAAAACATAAATTGGTTATCGTCGTCAACTATCCCCTGCATAACTGTATCCGGACGGGGAACCCCTAGAGCAGAAAACAAGTCATTTCCGTTTTTATCAAAAATACTGACAGTTGAAGGGTCAATTGGAATTTTACCTTCATTTCTATCACCACGGTATGCTGTACCATCATTACGATATTTTGAAACAGAGCTAAAAAACAGTTGCCCGGCAGCCAAAGATTTAAGATCCTCTTGCTTTCCGAACTTTGCTAAATAATAATTATTTGTTTCCATATCATCACTCCTAAATGTATAATATATCATCATACGATTATAAAAAAGATTACTAAAATTGCTTACTGACACTCCTAATAACCTAATCTTGATATGGTTTTATTAAGTTTAGCATTAGCAAAGTTAATCTTTTTGAATAAACACCAAATAAGTACCAAAAAATTAAAGCTACCGACAAAAAAGTTAAAACCTGTAATCAATAAGATTACAGGTTTTTGCTTGGAGCTGACAATGTGACTTGAACACACGACCTGCTGATTACGAATCAGCTGCTCTACCAACTGAGCTATGCCAGCGTACTGCTGTAGGCGGCTAAAAAAGCCGAAACTGAACACATGCGAGTATAACACATTCAATTTTTTTAGTCAATAAAAAATAAACGATTACGTTTAGTATTTTGCAGGAAAACTTTCCTGACCGATCCTGAAAATCAAAACAAAGAACGACAAAATGTATAACATATTAATATTATTCGTAAACAAGAGGACGAAAAAAGTTAAAAAGCAATAGTAAATTTTTTAGGTATTTTTAGGGATAAAAAGGTTATTAATCAACATGAGCAAAAAAATCAAGTATACATAAGCAACATACATAAACATGTTTACAAATAGTTATGCACATTCTCCACAGAGTTATCCACATTGCTGAAATGCTTGTATTTCAAATGGTTTTGGTGTATATGGTAATTAATGTAATCGGCTGAAGAGCCTGTTGATTACCATGTTATTTTACTTATAAGTTTACATAATACGTGCAAAACTGTTTTGGCTGTATAATTTCGGAATGTAGCGCCAGTTTTGCAGGTTTTAAATAACATAATTCAAAATAATACGTTGTCCGCCTCCATAGTTGCGTATGCGTTGAGATCTGCATTTGCGATATGACCCGCAAGATACTCGTAATACCCCTGACAGCCGATCATCGCACCGTTGTCTCCGCAAAGCTTCAGCGGAGCGAGATAAAGCTTTTTTCCTGCAAGAGTACAGGCTTTAGTCAGATCCTCGCGTATGCGGGAGTTTGCGGCGACGCCGCCAGCGCACACGATGGTATCGCGGCGGGTTATCTTTGCGGCCTCCATAACGCGGGGAATAAGGGAATCGCTTACCGCCGCTGAAAATGACGCCGCGAGTGAGGCCTTGTCAAGCTCCTCGTCCTTTTGGGCGGCGTTATGCGCTATGTTGATAACTGCGGTCTTAAGCCCCGAAAAGGAAAAGTCGAGAGGGTTGTCGTCAACCTTAGCTCGGGGCAGGAAGTATTTCGTGTCGTCGCCGGACTTTGCCAGAGCGTCGATAGCCGCGCCGCCGGGGTAACCGAGCCCCATAACGCGGGCGGCCTTGTCAAAGCATTCGCCTGCAGCGTCGTCGCGCGTCGTGCCGAGTATCTGCATTTTGGTGTAGTCTTGTACGTCTATGATAAGGCTGTGCCCGCCCGACACGACAAGCGCGAGAAAGGGAGGCTTAAGCTCTGGATATGCGATATAGTTTGCCGCAATGTGGGCCCTTATATGGTGCACCGGAATAAGCGGAACGCCGAGAGCGGAGGCAACGGATTTTGCGAAGTTAAGGCCGACGAGCAGCGCGCCTATAAGCCCGGGCGCGTAGGTGACCGCAACGGCGTCAATTTCGCTTTTTGCTATACCTGATTTTTGCAGCGCGGATTCTGCGAGACGGGTTATTACCTCTATATGGCTGCGGGAGGCAAGCTCCGGCACTACTCCGCCGTACACAGCGTGGAGGTCGACCTGTGAGTATATTTCGTCCGCGAGGACCTCGCGTCCGTCTCTCACAACGGCTACGGCTGTCTCATCGCAGGAGGATTCAACTGAGAGGATTATCAAGGCTGTTCATTCCTTTCGAATACACGTGTCATAAGTATCGCGTCCTCTGTCGGGAGACGGTAATAGTTTTTGCGCCGTCCGACCTTTTCAAAACCGAACTTTTCATAGAGGGATATGGCGGGAAGGTTGCTCTCGCGCACCTCAAGCGTCAGAAAAGCAAGACCATTCTCAAGGCTGAAGCTTATAAGGGCAGAAATAAGCGAGACGGCTACGCCCTTTCTTCGATACTCCGGGAGGACGGCGACGTTCGCAATATAGCCCTCGTCCAGAACGGCTTGCATACCGGCGTAGCCGATAAGCGTGTCATCGTCACCGACAGCCGCAATGTAGTGAGAAAGCGGATTTTTGAGTTCGCCGAGAATCATCCCCGCCGACCAGGGCGCGGAAAAGCAGAGCTTTTCTAGCTCCTCCGCCTCCGATAGGTGCGAAGGCTCCATTTTCATTATACGAAACACGTTTTTACCTCATTTCGCGTCAAGCCAGCTCTTTCCGCTGTGAGCCTCGGCCGGAAGCGCAACGGATAGGGAGATAACGCCCTCCATTTCCTCATCCACCAGCCTTTTTACGGCCTCGACCTCTTCCTCCGGGGCTTCGATAATAAGCTCATCGTGTACCTGAAGCAGGAGCTTGGATTTGAGCCCCTCATTTTTGAGACGCTTATATACCCTTATCATTGCAAGCTTAATTATATCTGCCGCGGTGCCCTGTATCGGAGTGTTGAGCGCGACGCGCTCACCGAAGGAGCGGATATTGAAATTCGTGGATTTAAGCTCCGGCAGATAGCGCCTGCGGCCGAAAAGCGTAGTGACATAGCCGTCGCGCTTTGCTTCCTCAACAACGGTTTTCATATAGTTTCTGACGCCGTGGTACTTTTCAAGATAGTTTTCAATATACCTTTTCGCCTCACCCGCCGATACGGAAATATCCTGAGCGAGAGAGAAGGCGGATATGCCGTAGACAATGCCGAAGTTGACGGCCTTTGCACGGCTTCTTTGAAGCGGCGTTACGTCCTCGAAGGCGACGTTGAAGACCTGTGACGCCGTGAAGCGGTGTATGTCCTCGCCGTTTTTAAAGGCGCTTATCATCGTTTCGTCGGCAGAAATATGCGCGAGAATCCTAAGCTCAATCTGTGAGTAGTCTGCATCTACAAGCAGCTTTCCGGGGGAAGCGATAAACATTCTTCTGATTTCGCCGCCGAGTGAGCGCCTTATGGGAATGTTCTGGAGGTTCGGTTCGGTGGACGAAAGACGGCCCGTCGCGGTCACCGTCATCTGAAAGTTCGTGTGTATGCGTCCGTCGGGGGCAATGACCTTCAAAAGCCCGTCGGCATAGGTGGATTTGAGCTTTGTAAGCTCTCGGTAGGTGATTACCTCGCGTATGACGGGGTGCTTATCGATGAGCTTTTCAAGCACCTCGATATTGGTTGAAAATCCTGTCTGAGTTTTTTTCGGAGAGGGGAGCATGAGCCTCTCGAAAAGCACCTCACCAAGCTGCTTCGGGGAATTGACGTTAAACTCGGCGCCCGTAAGCTCGAAAATCCTTGCCTGCACCTTGTCAATTTCAGAGGAAAGCGACTCCCCGAATTCAGAGAGAGCCCGCCTGTCAACGAGAAAGCCCTCGTGCTCAATATCCGCAAGCACCTCGCAAAGCGGAAGCTCAATATCATAGTAAAGCCTGTCCATGGAAAGCTCCTTAAGCTTGTCGCTCAGCACTTCGTAAAGCGAGTATACCGCCGCTGCATCAGGCAGATCGGCACCTAAATATTGCGAGGAGAGCGAGGCTATCTCATACTTGCTGTCGGTTGGAGATAGAAGGTAGGCGGCGAGCGCCGTATCGAAAACGAAGCCTTCAAGGGAAAGGCCCTCGTCGAGAAGCAGGCGCATGGTGTCCTTGATATTGTGGGAAACCTTCTTTACGTCTGCGCTGAAAAAGCCGCGCAGGAAGTCGTTATAGCCCTCGCCGCAGGCGCCCCACACGACGATGCCAATACGGCCTCCGTCGCAAATCTCGAGGGTGTTAAGTCCGTCACGGCAGATAAAGGAGACGAACTGCGCGCTTTTGCACCTGTCGAGCAGAGCCTTTAGGGCCTCGCTGTCGGAAATGTCCTCAATCTGAGGCGCAACGACAGAGACCCTTGCCTCGCCCTCGGGGGTGGCGGTCGGTGAAAGTCCGAATTTGTCTATGAACTTATTGAATTCCAGCTTTTTAAAAACAGCAAAAAGAGCCTCGCTGTCAGCGGCTCTGCGCCTGCAGTTCTCAGGCGAAAAATCGAGCGGCGCGTCTGCCTCAAGCACCGCGAGCTTGTACGAAAGCTCCGCGTCGGCTTCTCCGCTTTTAAGCTTGTTTCGGACGGAGTCCTTAATATCCAGCGTTTCGAGGTTTTCGTATATCTCCTTAACCGTTCCAAAGCGTCTTATGAGGTCAAGGGCGGTCTTTTCGCCGATTCCGGCGACGCCCGGGTAGTTGTCCGAGGAGTCGCCCATCAGCGCCTTCAAATCCACAATTTTGTGAGGCTCGAAGCCGTAATCCTCAAGGAAAACGGCGGGAGTCACGCTCTTTGTATCGGTCTGGCCAAGGCGCGTTGAAACCAGCTTGACGGTCGTTTTATCGCTCACCAGCTGAAGGCTGTCCTTGTCTCCGGTGACGATAACGCAGTGACAATCCGTTTCTTCGCATTTTTTAGCGATTGTAGCAATAAGGTCGTCGGCCTCGAAGCCCGAAAGCTCAAAGCGCGGGACGTTCATTGCGTCCAGAACCTCCTTCACAAGCGGCATCTGGACTGCAAGCTCGTCAGGCATACCCTTGCGGTTCGCCTTGTAGGCGTCGAACTGCTCATGGCGGAAGGTAGGGGCTTTTAGGTCAAAGGCGACGCACAGCGAATCCGGATTTTCCTCGTTAATCAGCTTTTGCAGGATGCTGATAAAGCCGTAAACCGCGTTGGTATAAAGCCCCTCTTTTGTTGAAAGCAGGCGTATGCCGTAGAAGGCGCGGTTTATTATACTGTTGCCGTCGAGCACCATAAGCTTCATAGACGGGAACCTCCTTATATATCTGTACTCCGGTTGGAGACTGTATACGATAATTATATAAGGTTAATTATACCACAATTTTACGATTTAAACAAGGTGGCAAAGCTTCTGACGTCCGTTTTGGTAAGACAGGAGAAGGCGCGCAGGAAAACGTAATAGAATACAAGCGTCAAAAGCATGTGCAGGGTTATCGAAAGCAGGGAAGCGGCAAGCGGCAGACCGACCGTTCTAAGCAGCAGTATCGACAGGTTGACGGCTCCCAGAATGCAAAAAACTGACTGCAGAATATTCTTAAACGGCAGGGTGACGGTAATTACCTTTGAAAGCCTTCGTATGCTCAGCGCAAAATTGAAAACCTCGGTAAACCATATAGTAAAGGCGTAGGCGGGCACGGCGTAAACCGGAAGCAGAAAGAATACCATGATTACGCTCAGCCCCGCGTCCGCGATGTTGACGTACATTGAGTACATGTGCTGACCGAGCCCCTTGAGCATTCCGTCGGTCACGGTGTCCATATACATAATGATGACGAGCGGAGCGAAAACGCGGATATAATACCCCGCGCCGGCGCTGTGGTACAGAGCGTCCCCTAATTCCTTTGAAAAGGCGAAGAAAACGCCGCAGATACCGATTGAAAAGAACAGGCAGAGCGATAGGATTCGGTTTACTATGCGCCTTGCAAGCACCATATCCCCGCGAACCTGAGCGTCCGTCAGATTTGGGATAACCATTTCGGCCACCGAGGTGAACGCGGCTATAGGGAACAGGATAACAGGCAGCACCATGCCTGAAATCGTACCATAGGAGGCGAGCGCCGCGTCCTGAGCAAATCCCGATTTTCTAAGTCCTGAGGGCACAAGCAAGTGCTGAAGCGTGCCGAGAGCGGTGCGGGCGTAAGCGCTGAGCGCGACAGGCACAGCAATGCCAAGCAAGCGCCTTGTCATGCCCGCAGAGTTTGCGCCAGCCTTCCTGTATCTTCGGACATCGAGCAGGTACAGAGTATAAACAAGAGCTGTAGAAAGAAATTCACCGACAACATTTCCTATGGAAACGGCGGCGCAGGCATACTTCAGGTTTTCGGCGGGAACAAGCGAAACAAGGAACATTACGGCCGCAAGCCTTATAATATGCTCGAAGATCTGTGCGGAGGAGGATTTTACAATTCTCTGTACAGCCGTGAAGTACCCGCCCATTACAGAAGATACGGCTATGAATGGCAGGCAGAGCGCAAGTATGCGAATAGACAATACTGTTCGGTTATCGCCTATCCATATCGCGCCTATTCTGTAAGCGCCGAAGAACATAATTGCGCAGGCGGTGAGCCCGAAGACCAGCGCGTAAACAAGACAGCGGCGCACCGCCGGCCTAATACCCGATGGTCGATTTAGCCCGATTTCCTCCGAAACCAGGCGGCAGACAGCAAAGCGAATTCCCGATACCGCGAAGGTGACCGCAAGTATCTGGACAGACATGATAAGCTGAAACAGCCCGATTCCTGAGGCGCCTATCTTGTTTGACAGAAATACCTGAAAGAACAGGCCAATTCCCCGTATAATCAGAGAGGCCAGTGTCAGTAAAATTGTATTTAGTACGAATCTTTTTGCCCGCATAAGTCAGCCCCCAAAAGCTCCGGATAGAACATTATAATAGGGGAGTGGGACATATATGACAGGCTTGGGCAAATAGTGTCTGCTGAACAATTCGCCAAAACGAATTGATCTTTAAAATGAAAACAAATTGTTTCATTTTAAAGGCTTAAATGCGTGAAATCACGCATTTAAGCAAGCAGACAGCTAATCAATGTGCGAATTGAATGGTGCTGCTTCGCGGCGCCATTCAATCAAGTGCAAGGTTTTTGAGCAAATATGCTTAAAAACCTTGCACTTGAACAAATCCAAATTGCGTTGAAATGCATGTATTTCAACGCTTTGAGCTTTGTTCAGCGCACATTAAATATCAGAAAAGCCCGCCTTATTAAAAGACGGGCATAAAGAATTCAGTTGAAGGTAAAGGCGTTTAGTTCGAATAGTTTGTCGATTCTGGAGCGAAGAGGGGCGTTTTCCGGGCTTAACAGCTCGGAATCAAGCTCAAGCAGCTCAAAAGCGGCGTCCTGCGCTTCGGTAAGCAGGTTCATATCAGCCGACAGGTCGGCAATCTTCATCTCTGGCAGACCGTGCTGCCGTGAGCCGAAGAAGTCGCCCGGGCCGCGCAGCCTTAAATCCTCCTCGGAGATTTTGAAGCCATCGTTTGTCTTGCACATTACGCTTATGCGCGGATTCTCTGAGCCGCTTTCACAGAAAAGTATGCAATAGGACTTGTGCTCTCCGCGTCCGACGCGGCCGCGAAGCTGGTGCAGCTGACTGAGGCCGAAGCGCTCCGCATTCTCGATGACCATCAGAGACGCGTTCGGCACATCGACGCCGACCTCAATTACCGTCGTCGCGACGAGGATATCCGTTTCACCCGAGGCAAACGCTTTCATAACAGCGTCCTTTTCGGCGCTTTTCATCTTGCCGTGGAGCAAGGCGACTCGCAAATCGGGAAAAACGTCATTTTTAAGATGCAGAAAATACTGCTCGGCGGCCTTTAAGTCTAGAGTATCGTTTTCTTCGACCATAGGGCATACATAGTAGGCCTGACGGCCCTCGTTCACAAGCTTTCGCGTGAACTTTACGATACGGGCGCGCATCTTTTCGTCTACGCCGAACGTGTCCACAGGCTGTCTTCCGGGCGGCATTTCGTCGATTATCGATATGTCCAGCTCGCCGTATATTATCAGGGCAAGTGTTCTGGGAATCGGAGTCGCTGACATGACAAGGACATGAGGGTTTTCACCCTTCTCGGTTAAAAGGCTCCTCTGGTTTACGCCAAAGCGGTGCTGCTCGTCAGCGATTACGAGGGCGAGATGCTTGAACTCAACTCCGGCTGTGAGGAGCGCGTGCGTTCCGACTAAGACGTCTATGTTGCCAAAAGCCAGAGACTCTCTGATTTCGCGCTTCTGCTTTGCGGTCATGCTTCCTGTCAGAAGCCCGACGTTGATTCCAAGGGGTGAGAGCATTTTTGTAAGCGTTTCAAAATGCTGCTGAGCCAGAATCTCGGTCGGAGCCATAAAGGCCGTCTGATAGCCTGAACGGTAAACGTACCAAGCCGCGGCGGCGGCGCAGAGGGTTTTTCCTGAGCCGACGTCGCCCTGTATGAGGCGGCTCATCGGCCTTCCCGAGAGCATATCAGATGTTATCTGCTCAACAACCCGCTTTTGAGCGCCGGTCGGAGAAAAGGGGAGCGTGGAATAAAAATAGCCGATATCAGACACCTTCGGCACAGTTCCGGCCTTTTCGGTGCGGCGGCCCTTGAGAAGGCGAAGCGAGCAGGCGAGGACAAAAAGCTCTTCAAAAATAAGCCGCCTTCTCGCGAGCATCAGAGCTTCCATATCGGCTGGGAAGTGTATATTGTGATAGGCAAAATCGGCGTGCGCGAGGGAATGCTTTTCGCGGACGAAGGCGGGAAGAACCTCGGGAATAATGCCGTGAAGCTCATTAAGCCCGCTTCTAACGGTGCGTGAAAAAAGATTCTGCCCAATATTCGCCGTAAGGCGATACACGGGCATTATGCGGCCCGTGATGTCCGATTTTCCCTCAGGCTCAAAAACCGGGTTTGTCATCTCGGGGTGATGGATTGTGCCGCCGATCTTACCGTAGAAAACGTATGAAGCGCCGTGCTTCAGAGAATCCTTGACGTAGGCCTGATTGAAAAAGGTGACATCCAGAGAGCCGCTGTCGTCTGCAATTTTCAGCTTCACAAGATCGAGCCCCTTGCGGATATGGCTCAGGCGCGGCGCTAAGACGACAAGTGCGCGGACACAGGCAATGTCGTCAGGGCGAAGTGTATCAATTGGGCGAAACTCGCTTCTGTCCTCGTAGGCGCGCGGGTAATAGGACACGAGATCGCGCAGGGTGACTATGCCGAGCTTCTTTAAAAGCTTGGCTCTCGCGTCGCCGATTCCTTTTATATTCCGCACCTCGGTATCAAGACCAGACATGATGTCACCCCCTGTTATTTAGATTTTACAATATTATCCTCAATATTACAACCAAAGCCTTTTGAATAATGTCTGCTGAACAATTCGCTGTAGCGAATTGTTTATTGGAACCGAAAAAATTTGTTTCGGTTCCAATGTTAAAATGCTTGAAATCAAGCATTTTAACAAGCAGAAAGTAATAAATGTGCGAATTCGATGATGTTTCTTTAAAATATCATCGAATCAAGTGCAAGGTTTTTGAGCAGATATGCTCAAAACCTTGCACTTGAACAAAGCCGAATCACGTTGAAATATATGTATTTCAACGCTTTGGGCTTTGTTCAGCGAACATTGAATATAACCGCAAGTGTAAAATAATAATCCTTGAAATAGGCCGCAATTTTGATATACTGGGCTTAATCTAGGTAATTGCTCGGTGATTACCTATCTAAGAGGTAAAAATATGAAAAATATATGGCATGACGTAAGTCCTGAGCGCATCAGTCCGAGAGATTTTCTTGCGGTAATAGAAATATCAAAGGGCAGCAAGAAAAAATACGAGCTTGATAAGGAAACAGGTCTTATTATACTTGACCGCATTCTCTATACATCCACACACTATCCCGAAAATTACGGCTTTATTCCGCGCACCTACGGCGACGACGGCGACCCGCTTGATGTTCTGGTGCTCTGCAGCGAGGAGCTTGAGCCGCTTACGATGGTGCGTTGCTACCCAATAGGCGTCATCACCATGATGGACTGCGGAAAGCTGGACGAAAAGATTATAGCAATTCCGTTCGGTGACCCGAGCTACAACGGCTATACGGATATTTCCGAGCTTCCGGCTCATATTTTTGAGGAAACCAAGCACTTTTTCTCGGTATACAAGACGCTTGAGGGAAAGGAAACGGTTGTAAACGAGGCAGAGGGCCGGGAAAAGGCTGTTGAGGTAATCTCACACTGCCTTGAAAATTATCTGGAAAAGTTCTGCGCTTGGAAGAAGAATTAATCAGATTATACACTACAAAAACGCTGAGAGGACTGCGAAAGCAGTCCTCTCAGCGTTTTTGCTAATTCCTGTTAATGTTGTCCAGCGCCCAAGCCGTAAGCTCACTGAAGGAGGGATGAATAACCATGGAGTCGTTGATGGGGGTGTATGTTCCGAGCGGCGGACACATCACACGAAGCTCATTGATTTTAACAGAATTCTCGGCTTCGCTTTTGGTGCAGGTTAGACCTGCATTCATCAGATAAACAAAGGGCTGCAATAGTATTGCTGCGTTTGGCCCCACGATATGGACTCCGAGAATTTTTTTGTCTTTGCCAACTATTAGCTTGACAAATCCATCGTCGCTCTCGCCCTTTTTGTAGCCCATAGAGATACCGCTCGCAATCTGAGAGTAATAATTTTTGCCGACCCAATACTCAATTCCTACTTTTTTCGCATCTTCTTCGGTAAGGCCCACATGGGCGACCTGAGGTGAGGTGAAAACCGCCCAAGGAACGGTGTTGTAGCAAACCTTTTTCTTTTCGCCATACCCGAACAAATTCTTTATCAGAACACCTGCTTCAAAATTCGCCTTGTGCCTGAACTGGTACTTGCCGTTTATATCGCCCAAAGCCCAGATGTTTTTCTGCGAGGTTTCAAGATACTCGTTTGTAATTACCCAGCCCATCGAATCTAGCGCAACGCCGGCCTTGTCAAGCGCGAGCGAATCTCCGTTGGAGCGGATGCCCGCAGAGACGAAAATCTCTTCACCCTCAATTACCCTGCGGTTTCCGGAGCCATCTTCAATTGTAAGGGTTTTACCGGTTTCGTTTGTTCCGGCTGAGAGTATTTTTACGTTAGTGATTACTTCAATATTGTTATGTTCAAACTGAGAGGCAACAAAAGCGCTAATTTCCTCGTCCTCAGCTTTCAAAATCCTGTCTCCTGCTTGAAGCAGCGTTATCTTAGTGCCGAAGGCAGAGAAAATGTTTGCAAACTCACAGCCTATGGGGCCGACTCCGACAATAATAAGGCTTTTCCAAGGCTTTGAGGGGTATTTGTCGCCGAAAAACGTCTCGGACACCAGGTATCCGGCATCTTCAAGACCATCAATTGCGGGAACAAAGGAGTGTGCTCCAGCGGCGATAATAAAATTATCGGCTGAAAACTCTGCTGAATAGCTGCCGTCCTTATATTTTACTCTCATGGTATTCTCGCCTGTAAATTCGCCGGTTCCTTTATAAACACTTAAGCCGTCCGCCCCATCGAGAAATTTCTCGATTGCTTCCGAGTGTCCTATCTGCGCCCACATTCTGGACGAAATTTTGCCCCAATCCACACTCGGCTGGGCAAAATCAAGGCCGATTTTTTTGCCCTCACGCGCTTCTCGTATCAAATCAGCGGGGTAGACCAGCATTTTTGAAGGTATGCAGCCCTTCGTTAAACAGGTGCCACCGAATTTAGAATTTTCTACAATAGCACAGTTATAGCCGCTGCTTAAGGCGGATTCCAGAACCATGAGTCCGGCACCGCTGCCGATAATAACGTAATCATAATTTATCATATCATTTTCCCCCTCCTGATGCTCTAATTCTTATAACTAATATGTCTAATTGTTATAAGATTACCATTTTTCCGGTAATAACACAACAAAAAAGAGACTTAGACTTTGCTCATTCCTGCACAGTACATACAGCTTCAAAATATTATGGAAATGAAGCGGTACTTGGCTTTTGCTTGTGCCGATTTCAGAAACACACTAACTGACGTTTTAAGCAGGGATATATTTGGAGTATGATTTTAAACAGATAGCTGAAAACCTTAGAAAACAGTCCTACGCTTATTTGGGCTCCGGCTCCGGAAGAAAAGTATTCGATCTGGGCGACGGCAATGTTGTAAAAGTGGCCAAAAACAGAAAAGGAATTGCTCAAAACAAGGCGGAATACGACATTTCGAAAGCTGGAGCGCCGGAGCTGTTTGCGCGAATTGCTCAGGTATCGGAATATTTTGATTTGCTGATAATGGAAAAGGCCGAAAAGCTTACGGATTTTTCAGTCGTCTGGAAGTATTTTGATGTAAAAAACCACAGGGAGTTATTCAATCTTAAGCAATTCAAGGACCTGCCGAATACATACGGGCTGCTCCCGAACGATTTCGTGAGAAGGGACAGCTGGGGGACGATAGACGGCAGACCCGTGATTATTGACTATGGCTTCACCGTGCAGGTTCGAAACCGTTACTACTTTCCGTTTTGATATAAAAAATGTGGCAGCTTTAAGCACAAGCTGCCACATTTGAATTTTTATGGATTTAGTGAGCATAATGTATCGGGTAAGAGTCATAAAGTAAAATAC
>CAYQMY010000015.1:0-20553 GCA_964418735.1 uncultured Oscillospiraceae bacterium
GCGATATAACCAGAAAGAAAAAGCTGCTTGAAAAGCAAAAGGAAGGCAAAAAGCGAATGCGCAACCTCGGCTCGGTTGAGGTTCCGCAGGAGGCCTTTATGGCAGTGCTTAAGCTTGACGAATAAAAAATATAAAAAGGGAGGCTGATTGCCTCCCTTTTTTGTTTTAATCCAGACGTTACCTCCCTGGGTTATTTTTTTATTACTTTGAGGCGAGGACTTGCCTCGCCTCTTCTTTACTTTGACTTTTATTTGTTGCTCTGTTATGATTTAAGTATAAAATTTGAGGAGCGGAGGCGAAAATTTTGTCCAAAACTGCTGTCGAAACTATCGTTGAGATCGAGTGGAATATGCTTCTTTTAAGCGCTGACGGCTCGTCGGATATTACCGGCGATAAAGAGATATTCTGCGGTATGAGGCGCTCCCAATATAACGAGTGGTCAGACTCCGCTTTGGAAAGCTATTTAGCCGACCTGAAAAAAGCAGAGCTTGAGAGCCGCAACCTCATAATTGAAAAGAATATACGCATGATGAAGCTTTATGCTCCGGAGCAGTACGAACAGGTTAAGGCTAATCTGGAGCCTATTTCCGAGAGGAAAGAGGTTCTAGTCTCCGAAGTGTCCGACCTTCTTATAGCACAGATGGCGCAGTGCCACGAAAAGTACCCCTATGTAACCCGCGGACAGCAGCTCAGAAGCTTTGAAGACACAAAAGACTCCTTTTCGGTTGAAACTTATCAGAAGGGCGAGCTGATGACCTATTCCGAGGAAACTCTCGAAAAGCTTAAGGCTCACATTCTTGACCTAGCAGCCAAAAATGAAAACCTCGCGGAAAATATACTTGCCGGCTCAATCGGGCTTTACGGCTACTCGACGCTTGCAGAGGCCGACAAAGCGATAGCCGAAAGCCTGAGCGAAGTCTATCTCGCGCCGCGCTTCGAAGGCGGCTGTGCCGGGGGAAGCTGTTCGATTAACCCGATAATATAGAGGTTTAGGTATGATGCAGGCTATGAGGCTGAGCCGTGAGTTTTTTGAGCAAGCCGCAAAACCCAGGCTATGGATGGATTTCCCGGAAATCGCTCCCCGTATTGCCGCAGGGCTAGTCGGAAACGGCTCTGAATGCTTTGGATATGACGATGAGCTGTCAACTGACCACGACTGGGGCGTTGACTTTTTTATCTGGCTCACAGAAGAGGACAAAGACCTTGTTCAGCAGCTGTCAAATTGGAAGGCCGATCTTCTTGAAGAGAACTCCGATAAAGAGCTGCGCCGCCGATCGCAGTACGGCGCGCAAATCGGAGTTATGACTGTAGGCGATTTTTATAGAGGTCTTATCGGTTTCCCCGACGGGCCGCAAAGTATACTGGATTGGCGCCTTATACCGCAGGAAAACTTGGCTCTTGCTGTAAACGGAGAGGTTTTCTGCGACGGCGCTGGCGAGTTTACTAAAACGCGGAAATACCTTTTAGGCTTCTACCCCGAGCAGCTGCGCATGAAGAAGATTGCCGCCCGCTGTATGGCAATAGCGCAGACCGGACAGTATAATTTAAACCGCTGCATCAAGAGAGAAGACTGGGTAACCCTTAGAACCGTTCTCTCGCGGTTTAACGATGAGGTTATTGGTCTTGTGTTTTTGCTTAACCGTGTCTACAAGCCTTACTACAAATGGGCCTACCGCCGAATGACGGAGCTGCCGATACTGGGTGCTACGCTCGGGAAGGAGCTATACTCCCTCGCGCTGCTCTCGGCACTCGACAGCGATACTTTTATTAAGCAGGAAGAGGGTATTTCCCGAATTTGCAGCGCACTGATAAGCGAGCTTATAAGGCAGGAGCTCGCATCGTCGGACGACTGGTTCATGGCAACACAGGGGGCAGAGGTTCAAAGCAGGATTACGGATGATTTCCTTCGTCGCTTGCCTCCCCAATACGAATAGTACCCGAAAGGAAGGTGGAAAAATGAAAAACGTTCTGGTTCTTGGCGGAAGCTATTTCGTCGGAAGAGTTTTTTCCATTCTTTCCTCAAGGCGCGGCGACATGAAGCTGCACGTTGTAAACCGCGGTCGCTACACGCTTGATTTGCCAAACGTGACAGAATATAAATGTGACCGAAAGGATATAGATAAGCTTTCGGGTTTGCTGCCTGACATAAAATTCGACGCAGTTGTGGACTTTTGCGCTTACAATCCGGGAGAGATTTCACCGATTATCGAAGCGCTCGCTCCCAGACTCGGCCAGTATATTTTCATAAGCACAAGCAGTGTTTATAAGCCCGAAGGCCTCGCAAAAAAAGAGGACGACCCTGTGGTCGAATCCACCGATGGCAGCCCTGTTTCCGACTATGTATACAACAAGGTTTTGCTGGAACGTGAGCTTGCGGCCGCATCCGAAAAAGCCGGCATACCGTATACGATTCTCCGTCCGACATTTATTTACGGCCCCTACAATTACGCACCCAGGGAGTCTTATTATGTCGAACTGATTGTTAAGGGCGAGGCCGTGCCCCTGCCCATTGACGCAAGCTCGAAATTTCAATTTGTGTATGTCAGCGACATCGCCGGAGCGCTTCACCTGATAATAGGCAACGAGCGCGCATATAATGAGGTTTTTAATCTCGCGGCACCCGAGGTTATAGACTACAAAAGCTTTACGACCCAGCTTGCGGTCTGCAGCGGTGGGCCGATTAAGACAAAAGACGTAACCGTGCGGGAGGTTATTTCACAGAATATTCCGCTGCCCTTCCCTCTCGATACAGACGATCTTTGCAGCGGTGAAAAATTTTCGGATACCTTTAGCTTCACCTATACCCCATTTCCGGAAGGAATGCAAAAGGCCTTCAATGCGTTTAAATCCGTGTTTTCCGGCTAATTTTAAAATATAAGGAGTTATTTATGGGATCCCGAAAAGTCTATACTGTACTTATTCTCTTTTCCCTATCCCTTTTGTTAACAGGTTTTATCGTCAGCACACCCCTTGAAATCCTAAACGGACTGAAAATAATCATTATGTCCGAGAGCACCCTGTTTACCGACTATTTTTCCATAGCGGGCCCCGGCGCGGCCTTTGTCAATTCCGCGCTCGTGACTTTGATATCAATCGCTCTGCTTTACTATAGCCGCGACCCGATTTGTGGCGCAACGATTATGTCAGTCGGTCTTATGTCCGGCTTTGCGCTGTTCGGAAAAAATGTAGTGAATATATGGCCGATAATATTAGGAACCTGGCTTTATGCAGTATATCAAAAAGAATCCTTTATGAAGTACACACCCGTAGCGCTGCTCGCAACAACTCTCAGCCCCTTTGTTTCCTTCATCGCCCTTCGGCAGGGCGGAACTCCGGAGCACCTTCTTCTGGCTCTGGTTTCGGGGCTTATAATTGGCTTTTTAATGCCGCCGCTTGCCGAGCATACCTTCAGAATACACAACGGCATGAACCTGTATAACACCGGCTTTGCGGCAGGTCTTTTTGCCATGGTTCTGGTGCCTGTTGCGATGGCCTTCGGCAACGCGCCCGAAAGCGCCTATTATTGGTCTACGCAGTACCACAATCTTATCCTCATCTATTTGGCTTCAATCCTTGTGCTGTTATTTATTACAGCATTTGTAGTTAATAAAAATGTTTTAAAAGCTTATAAAGCGCTTGTACTTTCAAGAGGGCATGCTCCAAACGACTATCTTGAAAAGTTCGGGGCTCCGGCGGTTTTTCTTAACTCCTCGCTTTGCGGCGCGCTGGCGCTCGCTTATGTGCTTATTACCGGCGGTGCGCTAAACGGGCCTACGCTTGGAGCAATATTTACTGTTATATGCTTCGCATCCAGCGGCAAGAATCCGAGAAACATGGCGCCTATAATGGTAGGCGTGCTTATAGGAAGCCTCTGCAACACCTGGGAAATAACTAATCCCGCCGTGCAGCTTGCCGGAATCTTCTGTACCACGCTAGCGCCGATAACGGACTCCTTCGGCACTCTGGCTGGTGTTGTAGCGGGTTTTCTTCACTCCTCTGTCGTCCTCTATGCCGGAAGTCCTCTGGCAGGACTAAACCTTTATAATAACGGCTTCGCGGGAGGAATTGTCGCGACCGTGCTGTACCCGGTGCTAAGTAAAGTTCTTAAGCACAGACGCGCAAAAATCGAGAATATGGATTATTTAGATGTATTTAAATAAACAAAAAACGAAAGGAACTTCAAACGTGTACAAAGCATACTATGAATCCCTGCCGAACGTCGACGCATACCTTGATCGCATAGGAATGAAGCGTCCCAAAAAGCTCTCAAAGGAGTACTTGGATGAGCTTGTACTCGCCCACCATTGCTCCGTACCTTTTGAGAATCTCGACATCTATGACCTGCACAAGCCGATTTCAATAATACCTGCGGATATTTTTGAAAAGGTTGTAACCCGCAAAAGGGGCGGTTATTGCTTTGAGCTAAACGGCCTGTTTGTGCTTCTGCTTAAAGAACTGGGATATCACGCCTATTCCTGCCCCTGCAGAGTGCTGCGTGAGGACACGAAAACCCCGAATCCCGTTCGCCACAGGGGTACTATCATACGTTTTGACGGCAAATACCTGTTCTGCGATGTTGGCTTCGGAGGCCCAATGCCCCCCGCTACATTGTATCTTGAGGAGGATATCCGCCAGATAGTCAAGGGCGAAACCTTCTGGTTTGAGCGCGTAGACGAGTTTTGGTGGACCCTCAAGCGGCTTACAAAGGGCAAGCTCGAGGTAGGCATGGGCATTCCCGACGGCAACGACGAAGTGCGCGAGGCCCCTGTACTGCGCGTTTCTCAGGCCTCCTGGGAGGCCGTGGACTTTATACTGCCGAACATAGCCTGCTCCGAGGGCCCCGACGCTCCCTTTGCCAAAGATCGTCTGATGAACCTCCGCCGCAAGGACGGACATATTTCGGTAAGAGGCAATAATCTTACCATTGTAAAAAATGGTGTCCGTGAGCACCGCCTGATCTCCGAGGATGAGGCCAAAAAGCTTATGGTCGAGGAATTCGGCCTGATATTGGAGTAAATCGCAAAAAAAGTCCAGCCTTAGCTGGACTTTTTTTGCGTTACAGAGCAAAACGAACGGGGTAATCATACTTTGGATGGATTCCAAAATCGATTTTATTTGTTACAATTGGTGCATTCATTTTATTGCTCTGAGGATAAGTGAAAGATGGTCTTGAGCAGAATTTTTAAATCCAGCAGGATATTCCAGTTTTCAATGTAGAAAAGGTCGTGTTCAATCCGGCGGCGGATAGAGGTATCCCCGCGCAGGCCGTTGACCTGAGCCCAGCCTGTCATGCCGGGACGCACCTGATGCTTGACCATATATCGGGGTACCTGTTCCCGAAACCGTTCCACAAAAAAGGGGATTTCCGGTCGCGGGCCAACCAGGCTCATGTCTCCTTTCAGCACGTTAAAAAGCTGCGGCAGCTCGTCAACTGAGTGTTTTCGCATCCACGCTCCAAAGCGGGTCTGACGTTCGTCCTTTTCTATGCTCCACGCGGTGTCCGCACGGTCATTTACATACATGGAACGGAATTTATATATGTAAAAACGCCTTCTGTCCTTTCCGACCCGCTCCTGCTTGAAGATAGCAGGCCCGGGAGAGGATAGTTTGACGCCCGCAAAAGCAATCAGCATAACCGGCAAAGCGGGAATCAGCATAAGTGCCGCGCCTCCGATATCGCAAAGACGCTTAAGAAAAGCGTTCCCGATGTTGTCCAGCGGAATGTGGCGCAAATTGATCACCGGCAGACCGTCCAACGTGTCAACACGAGGGTTTGAAGAAATAAGGTCGGCATAACCCGGGATTAGTGAAAGCCTTATGCCTGTCTTTTCACAGGCTGTGGTCAGCTGGGGCAAAAAGCCCTCGTCGCAAGCCGGAATTGCAATTACAACCTCATCGGGAGTTCGGGCGTCCAGCACTGCTTCCAGCTCCTGATACGGCCCGAGCCACTGAAGCGACGGCAGACTGTTCTGATTTGACACATATCCATCTACTTTAAAGCCAAATTCCGGATTTAAAGATATCTTGTCAAGATAATATTGGGCGCTTGGGCCGCAGCCGACCAGAATGATGTGCTTCTGATTCAGTCCCCTCTGGCGAAGACGGCGCAGCAGCATTCGTACAAGGCCGCGCTTAAGCAGCAATACCGCACTGGAGCAGCAGAAGAAAATCACCAATATCCAGCGGGAGAAATCGCTTAGATGAAATACATAGAGCGAGGCCAGTAAAATTAGCGTGTTAAGAAGATTCGCCGATAAAAGGCGGGCGGCTTCCTTGTAAAAGCTTATAAATCGATGGGACTCGTATAAGCCGTACAGCAGATAGGTCATCGTACAAAGCAGCGCCGCGGCAAGGCCAAGCCAGAGATAGCAGAAGGCTTCCATGCTGTCGATGCCGCTGAAAATACGGAAGCGCACAGCGTGAGCCGCCAGCATGGAAGCCAGCACGAGCACGCCGTCCGAAAGCACATTCAGCTGATTGATAATACGCTGATTTTCCTTAATCATTGCCGGACCCCCGTTTCCTGATTCAGCCATCATTGTACACGCCCTGACCTTTTGTGTCAATTTCTGCACTAAATCAATTATTTTAGAAAAGAGAGCGTTATGTCACCGCGAGTATTATTTACGGCGTCGACCCGTTCGCACATCAGCAACTTTCACCTGCCATACCTAGCGGAATTTCACCGTCTGGGCTGGACTGTTCATGTGGGGTGTGGCGGCGGCGGAGCTCTTCCCGAAACGGACTGTGTTATAGAGCTACCCTTTGAAAAGAGACTCTCTGCGGCCTCCAACTTTCGGGCTATGCGCCTTTTGCGAGACGCTATGGAGAAAAACCGCTACGATCTTATTTGCGCTCACACCTCTCTGGCCGCGTTTTTCACCCGTCTCGCTGCGGGCGGCGTTTCTCCGAGTCCGCCGGTGGTTGCCGTTGCACACGGTTATCTTTTCAGAGAAGAACCCTCAGGGCTTCGGGAGAATATTCTGCTTATGGCTGAAAAGCTTGCCGCAAGGCAAACCAATCTGCTCTTAACCATGAACCGTGAGGACTTTCGCTCAGCCGCAAAACACCGCCTATGCAGGCGCATCGTGGAAATTCCGGGAATGGGCGTAGACTTTTCTCGGCAGGCAAAAGTAGATTTAGCGGAGGTTCGGCGGCTTCGCGCTTCGCTTCAGCGCACAGAAAGCGATTTTTTGCTCCTCTGCGCCGCGGAATTTTCTTCCCGCAAAAATCAGGCCATGCTCCTGCGTGCCCTGCGGCGGCTTCCTTCGCGTTTTCGGCTGCTTTTACCCGGAGAAGGCGCTTTGCTGGAGCGCTGCCGCAATCTGGCAGGTGAGCTTGGAGTTTCGGACCGCACCGTATTCCCGGGTCATGTGAACGATATGCCGCTATGGTATGCCGCTGCGGATGCAGCGGTTTCGGCAAGCCGCTCGGAAGGACTGCCATTTGGCATAATGGAGGCGATGTATGCCGGACTGCCGGTAGTTGCCAGCGAAATCAAGGGACATTCCGACCTCATCGAAAACGGGCGCAGCGGCCTGCTCTATCCCCATGATGACATTGAATGCTTTATAGACCATGTCCTGCGTCTGACGGATGAGCCGTCGCTGGCAGACCGGCTTGGAGAGGCTGCAAAAAGCGCTATGGTGCCCTATGCGCTGGAGCAAGTTCTGCCGCAGGTAATGGAATTATACCTCTCCGCCGCCGGCGAGAGAAAAAAATGCGAAACTGCGGATTTTGCGAAAGCTCTGTCCGAAAGAGGGTAAATCTATGAAACCGGCACTCAGTATCGTGGTAGCAGTTTATAATGCCGCTCCCTGGCTTTGCCGCTGTCTGGACAGCCTGCGCAATCAGACCTTTACGGATTGGGAGGCCCTGCTGGTTGACGACGGTTCCGTCGACGCAAGCGCTGATATTTGCAGGGAATTTGCCGCCCGGGACAAGCGTTTTCGCTTCTTGAAGCAGCCTCACTCGGGTGTTGTGCTTGCCCGCAGAAGCGGTGTTCTAAACGCCCTCGGAGATCGTGTCGGCTTTGTTGATGCCGACGATTGGGTGGAGCCCGATATGTATAGTGAGATGATGGCTGCCGCCAGCGGAGCCGAAGCGGTGGTTTGCGGCTATTTCATCCACTCGGGAGATTTAATCGCGGCACCCCCCGTCTTTCCCGGAGAGGGCACATACGGCGGAGCTTCCTACGAGACACTGATACTTAACAAAATGCTTTGCGCAAGAGATCGCAGCTGCTTTGACTCTACGCCGGTGCTGTGGAACAAGCTCCTCCCTACGCACCTTGTCCGCCAGACAATGGAAAAAATGGACGAACGTATGCGCCGGGGCGAGGACGCGCTGTGCGTCTACTCATGCCTTATGCAGATAGGAAGCCTTGCCTGTATAGAGCGGCCGCTTTATCATTACCGTATCCACTCAAGTTCCGTGATGAGGCGCGTGGGCTTTTCAAGCTATTTGGATACCGCTTTGTTTTACCGTCAGCTTGCCCGCGCTGCATCAGAGCTACGCCCCACTTTGCTGCCGCAGGCGGACAGCCTTTTTCTCTATCTGATCTCTCTGGGGGCAAACGAAAACCCCGAGCTGCTTGGTTATTCCGAGGTGCGGCAAGCACTTCGGCAGGAGCGGCTTCAGGGATGCTGCCGAGAATGGCGTAGGCGCGTTTTTTATATGCGCCTGAAAGGTCTTTTTGCGCCAAGGGCGGTTTCTAAAGAAAAACTGGAGGATTACATATAGTGAAAGCATCTTTTCTACAGCTGCCGGCGCGCACCGCCGAATTTATCGGAGGCCTTAAGGGTTCTGCTTCGACACTCTTTTTGAGAGGTGCCTTTTTGTGAGCGCAATTACCGATACTCCGCAGTCGGAGGCCACCTTTGTATTTTCAACCGATGCCGGCTTCGTTCCCTGCCTTGCGGTGCTGCTGCGCACGATTCTTGATTATGCCAATAGCAAGCTCCCCTACCGCTTGGTGGTGCTACACCGGGGTCTTGACAAAAAATCCAAAAGTACTCTAAGCGATATGACAGCGGAGCGGCAAAACGTAAATCTGGAGTTTTTCGATGTCACGGAGGCGGTGACCGGATACAGCTTCTTTACGGAAAACCGTGACAACATCACGCAGGAGGCTTATTTCAGGCTGCTGATTCCCTGGCTGCTGCCAGAAACGGAAAAGGCCGTCTATCTGGACTGCGACATGGTGGCGCTTACAGATCCCGCCGCGCTTTTTGACACGGATGTTGATGGCGTTCTGCTTGCCGCCGCTCGGGACTTGGTGGGGATTGGAATCTACTATTCCGGACGCTTTGGCCGTCGAGACTATTTTGACAGGGAGCTGCTCTTTCCAAATCCGGACGACTATTTCATCAGCGGCGTTCTGGTAATGAATCTGGCGCTTTTCCGTCAGCGGTTTACTCAAAAGCAGCTTCTGGACTATGCCGCGTCGCGCCCCTGGCAGTTCCACGATCAGGATGTGCTTAACCTGATATGCCGGAGCGAGAAGCTCCTGCTGTCCGCCCAATGGGGCGCACTGGGGAAAAGCGAGTATGAACGCTTTCTACCGCCGCAGCTCAGACTGGAGGCCATAAACGCCTATCGGAATCCCTACCTGTTCCACTTTGCGGGGCCGGGGGACAAGCCGTGGCAGCGCACCACCTTCTACTCACTGGCCTGGTTCTGGCCGGCGGCCGCGCGTACCCCTTATTACGGAGTGCTGATGGAGCGCTTTGCCGCCTTTCGTCAGCCCGACCGGGTTATACTTCACGGAGAGAAAAATATGCTTAAACGCTTTTTAAAAAAATTCCTGCCCATGTCTGCCAGGCAGTCCAATTTTGAATTTCGCTGCCTTGAACAGCAGATGGCTGAGCAGCGGATGCTGATGCTTCAGCTTATGCTGCAGGTTCAGCGCCTTGAGGAGTCCGGAGCCTCCGCCCCCTTGCCGGGACAGCTGGCGCGGAAGCAGGAGCTTTTGGCCGCCACAGGGGGCAGACCCGGCTGTATCCGCCATATTACACCGCACACAAAGCTGCGCTTTGAAATGGATGTGGCCGGACACTGCAACATGGCCTGTGCCGGCTGCGCGCATTTCTCACCGCTGTGCCATGAGGAATATGCCGATCTTACGGAGACCGAGCGCGATTTTGCCCGTCTTGCCCAGCTGTTTGGTGCCGAGGTCGAATATATTCACCTTTTGGGCGGCGAACCGCTGCTGCATCCGCAGATTGCGGAATTTGCGGCGTTAGCAAGACGGTACTTCACCGTGGGTCGCATTGAAATTGTCACCAACGGCCTGCTGCTTCCAAAACAAGACGAGCGCTTTTGGCAGGTCTGCCGGGACTGCGGCATAACCCTGTCCGTGACCCGATATCCGATTAACTTTGCCTATGACGAGCTACCGGCTCTTGCGGCTCTGCATAGGGTAGCGTTTCAATTTTACAACCACTCCGGAGACGAGACCGTCAAGTTTAACAAGCTGACGCTGGACCCCTTGGGCGGTCATAATCCTGATTTCAGCTTTCTAAACTGCTACCTTGCAAATGAGTGCATTTTTTTGCACCACGGAAGGCTGTACCCCTGCTCCGTCATCTCTCATGTGAGGTACTTCAACGCCTTTTTTAACAAAAATCTCTCTGTTACCGACAAGGATTCCATTGACATCTACGCCGCCCAAAGCGGAAAGGAAATATTTGAATTTTTGGCTCAGCCGGTTCCGTTTTGCGCCTACTGTGATATCGCCGGAAGACAACACTCCCTGCCGTGGCGGACATCAGAGAGGGATATTTCCGAATGGACATGATTGAAATTCCGGTTATATACGCCGTAAATGACTGCTACGCGCCCATAGCGGCGGCCTCCATTCGCTCCTTGATTCGCTGTGCCACACTGCATAGATACTATAGCGTCTATATAATGCATACCGGACTTGAGCAGCTTCACCTTGACCGACTGTCCTCAATGGAAACCGAGAATGTAAAAATATCCTTTTTTAACGCCTCGGAACTAATGCGGGCGGCCTGGCCGTCAAATTCCCGTTTCGGCCCGGAGATTTATCTGCGCCTTTATGCACCGATGATATTCGCTCAGTACCCGAAGCTGGTTTATCTGGACGCGGATACCATCGTTTTGAGAGATGTTGCCGACCTTTACGACACTCCCCTAAATTCTGCTCCCCTCGGAGCCTGCTGGAGCTTTGCGACGCCTTTTATGGACGGCTATGTGCGTCGAACGGTGGGGCTTGCGCCCGAGGAGTACTTCAACAGCGGCGTTCTGCTGCTGGATTCCGAGCGGTTTGAGACAGAGATGCTTCGTCAGCGCTGCCAGCAAATTCTGCGTGAGCAGCCGCGGCTTTTTTGCTTCGATCAGGACGCGCTGAACCTTGCCCTGCGCGGGGCTTTTTGCCGGCTTCCCGATAAGTGGAACGTCCAGTGGACAAATCATCTGCATCCGGTTCATGATATTTCCGAGCGGCCCTCCCGCGAACAGAGTGCGAGGATTCGGGCAGCGGAGCTGAGCCCCTACCTTATTCACTACTCCTCGGATTTTAAGCCTTGGGCTTATCCCGATGCATGGAGCGCCCGCCTTTTCTGGGAGGCTGCACTCGACACCCCGTATCGTGCAGAATTTTCGGCGCTACTGGAACGCAAAAGGGCCTATCCGAGGGCCTTTTCTCCCGTTTCCCCGCCGTGGCGCGGTATTCGCGGCAATCTCGCTCTGGCGGGCCTTCGCTATACGCTTAAGGAATTGCTGTCAAATCTTTTGCGCTTAGATGGGGAGGTTCCATGCTGACTATTAATATTGCCGGTCTTTCGATAGGGATTGACGCTCCTGATGAGAATCTTATCGATATGTGCGGGCCCTATCGCTTTGACAGGCCGCCCCGGCCGACGGATTTTACCATTGAGCTGACTTCGGACGAGCTTGCCGCTCAGGCTGCACTGTCCCCCGGCGCTCCGGAATGGGAAGTGCGAAGTCTGGCCGTTTATCGCAAGCTTTGTACCCTAGCACTGGAGTATGACTGTATTTTATTTCACTGCTCAGCCGTTGCGGTGGACGGGAGAGGCTACCTGTTTGCCGCACCCAGCGGAACTGGAAAATCCACGCACGCCCGTCTGTGGAGGAAGCTGCCGGAAATAAAGGTCACCTCTATTAATGACGACAAGCCGCTGCTTCGGCTCATTGACGGCGTGTGGTTTGTGTGCGGAACACCGTGGAACGGGAAGCACGGCCTTGGCTGCAATCAGCTTGTCCCCATACAGGGAATTTGCTTTCTTGAGCAGGCGGAGTGCAACGAGATATCAAGGCTGGACAGCAAATGCGCCATACCGCTGCTGCTAAACCAAATGCTCCGTCCCAAGGATATTGAGAGGATGGACAGGCTGCTGGAGCTCACGGCGGATTTGCTTAATAAAATCCCCCTGTGGCGGCTGAAGTGCCTGCCGGAGCTCTCCTCAGCCGCCTTAAGCTATAATTCCATGAAAGGAGTGTGAAATGCATTGAAAATCAAAGAGGGCTTCGAAATGCGTGAGTTGTCCGGGCAAAGCGTTGTTATTGCCGTTGGAGAAGCGGCTTCTGTATTTAACGGAATGATTCGCCTTAACAGCAGCGCAACCGAGCTTTGGAAACGCTTGGCCGAAGGCTGCAGTCAGCAGTCGCTGGCAGAGCACCTGCTTGAACATTACGAGGTGGACGAGCAGACTGCGAAGGACGATGCCGGTCAGTTTCTTACAACGCTGCAGGACGCCGGAATCCTGGAATGAGTATGGAACCGGAGCTCAATATGGACAAGGATAGGGGAATTACAGAGGCTCCCTTTCTGAGCATTATTGTTCTGGCCTATCAGGTCAAGCCCTATCTGGAGCAATGCCTAAAAAGCGTTGTCTCGCAGACGTTTTCCGATTTCGAGGTGCTGCTGATTGACGACGGCTCCACGGACGGAACCGCTGCCGTCTGCGACGCCTTTGCCGCAAAGGACCGCCGCATCCGTGTGCTCCATCAAAGCAACGGAGGAATCGTTCGCGCCCGTAAGGCGGGAATAGATATGGCGCGGGGCAAATATCTTGCGGCGGTTGACGGAGACGACTGGATTGAAAGGGATATGTTTGCGGTGCTGTGCGAAGCGGCCAAGAATACGGGGGTGGACATAGTACAGTGTAACGCCTTCGGCAATTATCCCCGCCGCAAAGTCCGCCTGGAGGTCGCCGGGCTGCAGCCCGGCCTATACAAAGGCGAGGATTATCGCCTTAGCATCGGGGAACCTCTGATGGGCGAATCTCTCGTTGGCAGCAGGCTTTTTTTCAGCTCTCTGTGCAACAAGCTTGTTCGGCGGGAGCTGCTTGCCCGGGCATTTGACCAAATGGATGAGCGCTGCGTTTTCGGAGAGGACGCCGCCTGCTCCCTGTTTTGCGCGGCATGGGCAGACAGCATGGTGCACATTGACCGCTGTCTCTATCATTACCGCCAGCGTCCGAATTCCTCAACCCACAGCTTTGAGCCTGCGCTGTATGAACGCATCCTCGCGCTCCGGGACTATATGCTTTCGCGCCGGGGAGAGTTTAAGCCGCATGTGGCTCGTCAGATGAATATGGTTGCGCTTCGCCTGCTTATTATGGCCTTTGGTTTGTCCTATGTTTATGGTTCGGGCCCCGTGCGTGGCAGGCAACGCGAAATGGCATCAATCCTGTCAGATAAGAGGGTGCTCGAGGCGCTTAAAGGTCTGCCTCTTTCCTCTCAGCCTAGCTTGCGGCTGCGCCGTTTGCTGCTGATGATGAAAGCCCACCTGCCGCCGTTTCGCAGCGATGTGACTGCGCCGGCAGACAACGCTTCTGAGCGTTGACATAAAAAAGCTGTCCACAATTATTAATAATATTAAATAACAAATAAATCCGGCAGGCCTGCCCTGTCAGATAAATAAAAGGAGACTGCAAAATGAAAGAAAAGTACACGAAACCTGTTTTGGAAATCACGCGATTTGAGGCTCACGATGTGATTACCGCCAGCACCGCCGGCAATATGACTAAAGCTGTAAACGAGCAGATTGATAAAATCAATTTAGACAAACAGTCATTTGAAGGGTTCATGGGAAAGCCCTAACCATAGGCAAGAAATCCGGAGCAGGATGGAGGAAAACAAATGGTCCGGATATCCGACAGCAACCCCGAAGCTGCCCTGCGTAAGCAGGGTCAGCTTCGCCTTGAGATTTCCGGGACCAGTATGCGGCCGCTTCTGAAAGCCGGAAAAAATACGGTGCATGTGCGATATTTGACGCAGGACCCAAAGCCGTTGGACGTTGTGCTTTTTCGCCGCGATGACGGCTCGTTTGTGCTGCACCGGATCATCTCCGCCGTCGGAGAGCTTTACACGCTCTGCGGCGACCACCAGGCAACGCCCGAGACCGGTATTTCGCGCCGGCAGATTTTCGGAGTCATGGAAGGTTATTATACGGGCGAGCGATATCACTCCTGTTCTGCGGCCGCATATCGGCTGTACGCTCGGCTCTGGAACGCGGCAATGCCGCTGCGCAGGCTGTGGTTCGCCTTTCTCAGGAGACTGAGGGGTGAGAAACCATGAAGCAGCTGGTTATTTTCACACGCGGACTCAGCCATACTCAGCTGTATCTGATTTCAAGGTATTCGGAGCAGGCGGAAACGGCCTTCGACCTTCCTGCGGAGGCCACACAGCTCTCCGCCGTCGCCTCCTCGGGACAAAAGCCGCGGGTTATTTGCCAAAACAGCACCGGTTTTGCGTTTTTTCACGCCGTAAACCTAGCGCGTAAACTTAGGTCCAGCCGGTATGATGCGGTCTATGTTCACGGAGTGAACAGCCGTGAAATGCTCCCTGTACTTTTGGGCGCAAGGCTTGCGGGAATTCCCCGTGTCATTGCCTGTGCTCACGAGGGAAGCGACCCCGTTACCCGTCCTTTGCCCGACTGGTGCTTCAGCAAAGCAACAGCCAGCAGCGAGCGTCTGGGAAAGGCCATGTTCAGGGGGCGTGCTTTGATTCTGCCGGACGGCATTGTTCCCGAATTCTGTCTGGACGAGCACCTGCGGGAGGCCTGGCGCGCTGCTTTTGACATGACAGGCCGGCATATCTATCTGCAGATTTCCCCCATTAATCAGCGAGGGAATTATGACAGAACGCTGGACTTTTTCCGCCGTATCCTTGCGCTGGATGAAAACGCTCGCCTAATCTGTGTCGGACAGGGGCCGATGCGCAGCGAGATTTTGGCAAGGGTGGAATATGAAAACCTATCCGATTTCGTGCTTTTGCCCGGCGACACGGACAATATCGCGCCGTTTCTGATGGCGGCGGATGCCCTAATTATACCGGACGAAGGTTCTCAGGCGGCCCTGCTCCCAGCCGCTCAGGCAGCCGGACTTCCTTGCTTTGTTGAGGAGAGCACCGACTGCGGCTTCGCACTGATACGCGAGGGAATATATCCTCTCGAAGCCGCGTTTCAGCCGGGATTTCGGCTTCCCTTGGATTGCCGCCTTAAGTTGAGCTCTCGATCACTGGAGAAGGCGCGGGAAACCGGACGCACCGCTGCGGCAATAGGCCGCGCGCTGTCCGAATTGTCGCAATAATACTAAATTAAATATAGGGGTGGAGGTCTCGGCGCTTATTCAGCCGAGACCTCCACCCTTATATATTTGAGAAAATGCGCGCTTAAACTAGTTCTGAGATAGATATTTCTGCTCCAGAAACTCCTGATATCGGTCACAGATTTCGTTTGTCTCCCCAAACGCCACCTGCTCTCCGTGCTCAAGCCATAAGACCCGGCCGCACATCCTCCCCACCTGATCAAGCGCGTGAGAGACCAGAATGGTGGTTGCGCCGCCTTCGATAATATCCAGCATCTTTCGCTCGCTTTTTTTCTGAAAGGCCCCGTCTCCGACCGCCAGCACCTCGTCCAAAATCAGCACATCAGGCCGTACCTGACTGGAAATTGAAAACGCAAGCCGCGCCATCATGCCTGTAGACAGCTGGCGGAACGGGGTGTCCTGAAAATCCTCCAGTTCAGCGAAAGCAATAATTTCATCGTACTGTTTATTTATAAACCGCCGGGAATGTCCTAGCATAGCGCCCCTGAGATAGGTGTTTTCCCGTACGGTCAAATCTCCGTCAAAGCCCCCGGCCAGCTCCAAAAGTGCGGCTACGGAGCCGTTGACCTGCATGCTCCCCCCTGTCGGCGGCAGGATACCCGAAATCACCTTCAGAAGTGTGGATTTTCCGGCTCCGTTGCTGCCGACGATGCCCATCATAGCTCCGCGCTCCAGAGAGAAGGTTATTCCCTTTACCGCTGTAAAGAGGCGCGGCGGCGCATTGCGGTACATACGCCGCACCAGATACTCCTTAATCCCAATGTCCCTTGCGGCTCCCACCTGATAGGAAACCGTGACGTTTTTTGCTTCCAAAATCAATTGCAGAAAGCCTCCTCAGTAATAATAGATAAACCTATCTTTAAAGCGGTTAAACACATAGCCGCCGATAAGCAGCGCCAGTAGCGGATAGAGCAGGGCAAGCCCATGCGTCAGCAGTGTCGGAACCGAACCGTCAATGACTACCTGACGGAAGTACCTGATATAAATATAGACCGGGTTTAAATAGAAAACCCACTGTATTTGAGCCGGGAAAGCGTTTGGACTATAGAAGATGGCTGAGAAATAGGAAAGCAGCTGGGTGAATATACCATAGAGGTACATGGCATCCCTGAAAAAAACAAATATGGTCGCCAGCAGCAGACTGAAGCCAATGTTAAAGGCCAGCAGACAAATGATGGGATAGAGCAGCGTCAGATAACGCAGACTGAGGCCGTGCCCGTTTAGCAGCGCCACAATCAAAAAAATGCAAACGTTAATCCCAAAGGAAATAAGCGCCTTAATATTCTGGGACAGCAGAAATACATACTTGGGAATGTTGATCTTCGACAGGATTTCGGAGTTTCCCAGCACCGACCCCATACCTCCGCGAGTACCCTCTGAGAAAAATGAAAATACAATCTGACCGGCGAAGAGATAAGTCATATAGGAGGGCAGGCTGTGTGCGAAAAACGTTCCAAAAATGAAATACATAACAAAAAGAGAAAACAGAGGGGCCAGTATGCTCCAAAGCACCCCCAGGAAGGTCCTCTTATACTTCTGAGTAAAATCGCGGCGCACAAGCTCCTCCAGAAGAAACAAGTGCCGCTTCAAGATTGTTTGAACCAAGCTAAGGCATCCTCCGTCCCGATATTTTTACAAGCGCCCGCTTAAGCGTATAGCGCAGGCCATGTTCCCGCAGGCAGGCCGCTCCCCGAGCAAGAGCGCCGGGACGCGCTTTATTAGAAGACGCGCTGCGCAGCAGCATCTCATAAAACACGCTGCCGCGCGCATAGCTCCAGAAGTATTCGGAAAGCTCCCTCTGGGGATGCTGCCAGGGTTTTTCGGCACAGACATAGTGCAAAATCCCTCGGCCGCCGAATTCGAAGGCTTCGCCCTCCTGCAGGGAGGCGTTTTTGCGGAATTCTATGTGCCTTGGATGCCAGCAATATATCTCCGGCCAAACCTGCTGAAAATTCCACTGCTTTTCCAGCAGCATAATGCGCCCTCTGCACACAAAGTTGACAGCATCCTGATCGTAGGCCTCCAGCGGCCGTCCCTCCCGAAGAAAGTCCAGACACTGACCGGCGATACCCTCTTGTCGCCAATGCGCCGCGTTAATCAGCATGACACCCGCGTTGATATAGGAATTGGTGGGCACTCCGAGAACACGCTGCGCGTACCCTCCGTCAAACCTGTAGTCACATACTGCTCCCACCAGCCTGTCTCCCAGGTCGCGCGCATAAAGCAAGGCAAGATCAGAGAGCACAATAAGGTCGCAGTCCAGATAGAGCAGCTTTTCATATTGCGGCAGCAGCTCCGCCGCAAGCAGGCGATAATAGGTCTCCTTAGAAATCCAGCCCTCGGTCTCGGGCAGCTCCGGCGGATAAATTTTTATACAGCGCACCGAAAAACCGGAACTTGAGAGACGCTCAAGCCGTTCAACATTGGGATGCGACAGCTCCGTATATAAAATGTTGAGCTCATATGTATCGCCGCTTCCCCGATGCGCAAGCATAGATAAAATTGCTACGCCCAAGGCCGGCGCATAGCTGTCGTTGGAGGCCATTACAATCGGAATGTTCATTTCCGCACCACCTTGCAGTAAATTGCTTCATAGGTTTCAAGTTCTTTCTCGGGGAGCGTAGCGGTCTTGGAAGGAAAAACCGGCAAACGCACGGCGTTTTCTAAGGCGCGATGCAGGGCTGCGGCATCTCCGGCCCGAAAAACGCTTCCACCCGCTTCCAAAACCCTCTGCGGCAGAGCTCCCAGATCGGAGGCGATCACCATGCAGCCGGAGGCAGCCGCCTCACTGAGCACCAGCGAATAGCTTTCTGCGGTCAGAGAGGGAATGACGACGCAGTCCGCGCGGTCATAGCAGGCGGAGAGTTCCTCCCTCGGCACGCGGCCTTTTATCTGAATCCTGCGGTCAAGCAGTTGATACATTTTCAAAAGAAGGCGAAGCGGGCCGTCGCCGTAAATATCCAAAGCTGCGTCGCAGTCCAGCTTGCGAAAGGCTCGAACCAGCAGAAGCGCTCCTTTTGACCAGTTCAGGGCTCCAAAAAATGCAAAGTGTCGGACAGCTGTCCGGCACCGCCAGCAAAAGAGGTTTTCTTGGCCGTGCGCAATAACAACAGGCTGTAGTCCTTTTATTTCCGCCGCAAACCGCTCCGCTGAGAAAGCGGACGGAACGGTGAAAAAAGCGGCTCCGCGAAGCATCTGCTCCGCCTTTTCAAAGCGCAGACTGCCGTCTTTAGGACAACGTGAGCCCCTAAGCGAGCCATAACAGAGACAATTGTCCTGCTCGGTAAGCGTTCCCTTGGGACAGATGGTGCAAAAATCGGTCGCTGTTATCACATAGGGAACGGACAAATCGCGGCAAACCCGCAGAAATGTCGCAAAGGGCTGAGGATAGACCGAGTGAACAATATCTGGGCAGAACTTTGTAAGACACCACTGCGCAAAATCCCGCTGCAGGGGCTCCGTGTCATTGATTTGCTCATAATATAGTCCAGACGGCGGATGGCGGTACCGAACCGCCAGCACTTCGATGCCCTTCCATGTATAGCGGCGCACCAGCAGTCCTGCGATTTTTTCGGGATATTCCCAAACGAAGCCTGTAGAAAGCGTGACTATGAGGATTTTGTTGCCCAGCGCAGTCTGAGCTGCCGATAGGCGTTCCAAAAAGACCTCTGTCCCTCCATTGCTCTCAGGATAGAAGCTATGCGTCAGATATAGGATGCTGCGCGGTCCCTGAGGCGGAGCACAGGCAATCTCCGGATAGATAAGCGGAGCGCGCACAGGCGTGCCGGTCTCCTCCGCAAAGGGACGGCATTTTGGCGGTCTGCGCAGTCCCAGCGTTTTAAGAGCCGCCCCCATAACGCAGCGGCAGCCTCTTGAGCAGAAGTGCCTCAGCAGCTGATGTTTCATTTGTTCTCCCTAGGTAAGCACTGATTTAATCCGGCATTGCCGGAACGGAGGACACGGAAGCCTCAACAATCTGTGCGTTGAGGCTTCCGTCCGCTTGACCTTATCGTACTGCCGAGCTATCTTTCGGCGGATAATGCTTTTAGGAATCAGAGCTCAGTCTTTCATAGCGCTGCAGGATTGCTGCACACTGCGCTCTTGTGGCCGGCTCGTTCGGATTAAGGCATTTGTTTTCGTCACCCTGAAGTATGCCCATGCCGACGGCCCACGCCATGGCATCTGCGGCATAATCTGATATGCTGCCCGCGTCGGCAAAGTAAGACAGCGTATCAGTGGAACCGCCGCCGGAGTCTGCGTTTACATAGCGGTAAAGGAATATGGCCAGCTGCTGACGCGTTACGGTTTCTCCCGGGGCAAAGATGCCGTCGGAGACGCCGCGCGCAATATCATTCTGATAGGCCCAGATCAGCGCTTTTGCATAGTAGTCAGAGGTGTCTACATCTGTAAAGGGCACAGTTCCTGTGACCTCCGGCTCGCCCGCCATCCGGTAAAGCAGAACCATCATCATCGTGCGGTCCATAGAGAGTTCCGGCCCGAATTCCGTGTCTGATATGCCGACGAGCAGCTTGTTCTGCGCTGCGTACTGCACCGCTTCATAATACCAGTCATCCTTGCCGACATCGGTAAAGTCGACTTCGACCGGCTTGACCGGCTCGGGCGGCTTTACTGGTTCCGGCGGCTTTACGGGCTCCGGCGGTTTAACCGGCTCGGGGTCGGGGTCGTCGTAATAGACATAGGATGCGCTTACGGATGCTGCGGCCGTGCCGCTGCTCGCGCTTGGAAGCAGTGTTGCGACCGTCTCGCCGGCATCCGACACCTCGCCCACGGTCAATCCGTAGGGCGTAACGTTATTTGCACTTGGAGAAGCCGAGAAGCTTACCGTCCTCACGGGAGTATCAATATTACGAGTGTATGCATACACGGCATAATTTCCGCCGGACAGCGTGCCGTAGAGGTTTTGAACCGAGACCACCACTCCGTCAGTGTTGAC
>CAYQMY010000016.1:0-20468 GCA_964418735.1 uncultured Oscillospiraceae bacterium
ATGTAAATCGGACGAAGGGAGGTGAGAAACTTAGAATAGTTTCCGATAGCGAGATACGCGTCGTAAAACTTAAGTATTTCCATAAGCTTTTCTCTGTCAAAAGTAAGCGCACCGTTATGGCGGAGCTTTTTTACAAGGATGATGATGTCATTCCTATAAACCGTTATACAGCTCTGGGGGAATATCTGCTCAATCTGACTGATTACGTAGTTCCAGGGGATAGCCTTGGTTCGCTCCTCAAAGGACATGACGAGGGTGTGATAATACTTATCCACCGCCATGGAGGGGACGAGCTTGAGTCTGTGTTCAAGCTCCTCAGGGTCTGTCAGGCGAAATTCTATAAGATCGGAAATCAAAGTTCCGGTCTCGGTGCTCGCCATGTACTGACTTGTCTTTGTGTTAAGAAAATAATGCTGTACATATTCGGCGAGATCGGTAGCCAGCTGCGAATAATATTCGTCCCCGGCGGAGCCCTGCAGAGTAACAATTACGCGGGCGATCAGATTGCCGTTATAATAGATCCTTCGTACGATTGTGCGGTTTCCGGTGCGTGAGGAAATAAATTCTATCTTCGGAGCAAAGGGGTTTGTAAGCTTGGCCTCTTCGTCAACAAGGGCGCAAACGCTTTCGTAGGACAGAAATCCGTTTTTCATAAGCTCGAGAAGCAGGGGGTCGTTGCAGCTTTCTGATATGCATCCGCCCAGCAGCTTAAAGCCCATGTTGAGTATCATTACGGGATAACCTATCATATCATACCCCTTTTCGGCCAGCTTCTGGATGCCGCGATCGGAAAATATGATATCGCTCAGGTCCTTTGTCCAATTGAAATACCGGCTGAGTGCCTGCTGAACCTTGTTGTAAAGCGAAACGATCGGAAGAGAAAACACAAAAAGGTTTATGTCGGTTTTTGCGCCGGCCTGCGCAAGCTGCTCGCTGTCTCCTGCGCTCAGCAGAGTTATAGGGCGGCTGCTTGGAAGCCGGTTAAAGGCGCTAACAACCGCTTCGGGGCTGCCTATATAGATAAAATTCGGGGAAAGCGGAGTGTCATCGTCAAGCAAAAGTATGCCCTCGACGGAATCGAGCTTGGAGGCCGCGGTCACAGCCCTCTTGAGAAAGGGCCTCAGCGGAAAAAGCAAGACGGAAACGGTGTACATAATCAAAACCTCTTTAGTAAAAATATTGTGAAACGCATAAATGCGCCAATAAGGTTATGCACTGTTCACAGATATGTAAATAAATACAATAGCTAAACTCTTGAATTATCAATAATAAACACAAACTCATGTGCTAGAACCTTTTATCTAAACTAATTATAGCTGATTTTACATATAATTCAATGTTTTGCGAAGAGAATTTTATAGAATTCGACTTGGTGCACTATGCACATATAAGATTTGCAAAAATATGTTCACTATATACGGTGTGTTTTGGGACTATTGCTGATATACTTAGGCCAAACTGGTATCGGTAACTATTCAAAAAGATAAGGTTTTTGTACTGAAGGAAGTGAAACGTTGGGTATTCGGGAATGCGCATCTAATAATAAAACCTTCCAGCGGCTGCTTGAATGCTATAGCGACAGGGAAAAGGTGTCGCGGCAGTTTAGGCAAAACGGCGGGAAGGTAATAGGAGAGCTTGGCAGCGACGTGCCGGATGAGCTTGTAATAGCGGCGGGAATGCTTCCCGTGCGGATTTATGCAGAAAAGGAAAGCGCTCTTATTGAGGCGGACAAATATCTTGAGTTTTCGTTCGATCCCGTCATTCGCGCGCAGTTTGAAAAGCTTCTCGACGGCACATACAAAAATGAGATAGATTTTCTCGCGATATCCAACTCGACTGACGTTGTCATCAGAGTATACTTGTATTTGCGGGAAATACAGCGCGAGGAACCGAGCAAGCCAATTCCGACGCTGGAATTTATAGACTGGCTTTTTACCCGCAAGCTCATACACCAAACGAGAAACGAACACACAATCGGGCTTTTTATGCAGAAGCTTGAGCAGTGGGCCGGTCGGAAAATCACTGAACAGGAAATAAAAGCCGCGGCCGGCATATGCAACGAGGACCGTGCGGCTCTCAGAAAAATTATGGCTCTGCGCCGTGCGATAAAACCCAGGATAACGGGCTGTGAGGCGCTTGTAATTATAGGCTCCGCGTTCTTTATGGACAGGAAGGAGCACGCCGCTCTGGTTAACCGCCTTGCGGCGGAGGCCGCGAGCTGGCCCGAGATTGACGGACTGCGTGTTTTTATGACGGGCAGCGCTCAGGAATCCCTTGATCTTTACGAGCTGATTGAAAAATCGGGCGGCGTAGTTGTTGGTGAAGACCATGACTGGGGCGACAGGTTTTACGAGCGCGACTACAACATGTCCTATTCTCCAGTGAGAGCCGTTGTGGACCGTTATATGCTGCGTCAGTTCAGCTCGAAAAAAGCCTTTGTTTCTCAGCGTGTAAAGGCTCTCAATGAAGAGGTCGATTCTGCAAAGGCAGAGGCTGTGCTGTTTTATATAAACGCTTTCGAGGAAGCTGCCTCCTGGGATTATCCGTCTCAGAAGAAGTCGCTTGAATCCAGAGGTATATCGACATGCTCGATGATGAAAATGGAATATCCGGTCTACGCTAACGAAGGCCTGGATTTGAAAATCAAAAAATTTATAGAATCGTCAAAGGGATGAGGGCTTGATGAATAACGAGGTAAAACATAATAATGAGCCTGTTCGCGCTCAAAAATCCCTGAAGGCTACTGCCACTGCCGCAGCGTACCAGAAGGAATGGTTTGCAGGTCTTAAAAAGCGAGTGGAGAGCGGAGAGGATTTCGGCTATTTAAACGCAGATGTGCCAATGGAGATACTGCGGGCCATGGATATACCCTTTGTCGTTAACCAGTGGTGGGCGGCAATATGTGCGGCAAAGCGCATGACACCTAAGTACTACACGCTTTTGAATGAAGCGGGGTATAGGGACGATCTTTGCTCTTACTGCGCGACAGCGTTCGCGGAGAGTCTTGATCCTGACGACAAGATTTCCGGCCCCTGGGGCGGACTTCCGGATCCGACGATAGCGATTACAAGGCTGACCTGTGACTGCCAGAGCAAGATTTTTGAGCTTTTTGCAAAAAATCACGGCTCGGACCTCCATGTGATGGAAAATACGGTGCCGAGGAAGGTGCCTCTAAACTGGTGGGATATGGCTCCGGACAAGTGGGAGGAGCTCTATGATACTGACAGGCTGGACGACGCTGTCGAGGACCTCAAAGCACTTATTAACTATCTTGAGTCGAAAACGGGAAAGCTGTTTGACATAAATAAGCTCGTCGAGGTAATGAACCTTATAAACGAGCAGGAGAGCTGGTACAAAAAGGCCAGAGACCTTATAGCTGAAACGTCCCCCGCACCTGTCACCGTCGTAGACACCATAAACGCGGTCATGCAGGCACAGTGGCAGCGCGGAACGCCTTGGGCAGCCGCTCACGCCAAAAGTCTTTATGAAGAGATAAAAAGCTTTGTTGACGAGGGGCGTTGTGCAGTACCCAACGAGAGGTTCAGACTGATGTGGCTCGGCCGCGGACTTTGGCACGATTTTGCGTTTTATCAGAACTTCCAGGACAAATACGGAGCGGCTTTCGTATGGAGCATGTATCTTGCAATGGGCGCCGACGCTTATATCCGCAACAATGTCGAAAAGGACCCCCTGAGGGCTCTCGCCGCGAGATATATAGGCATGGAGGACTTCCTGCATATGCCACCCTGGAACTCGGGATGGTTCCTCAATGAAGCAAAAAGAAATCATATAGACGGAGTCGTATATATGGTTCCCGAAAACTGCATGCAGGCAGTTGAGGGCTCATACTTCACGAAAAAGACCCTTGAAGATGCGGGAATTCCCGTATTGATTTTTAAAGCAGATCCGGTCGATGCGAGAAAGTGGAATCGTGAGACGATGACCGGTTTGGTCGAGGATTTTATAGAAACAAGAATTATCATGGGAGGTAAAAAGTAATGGGAATTGGTCCCCTGACAGGTGTAAAGGTACTGGATTTTACTCAGTTTGAGTCCGGAACCGTATGCACCGAGACATTGGCCTGGCTGGGCGCGGACGTTTGGAAGGTAGAGCGCCCCGTGCTAGGTGAGCTTGGACGTTATTCTGTGGCAAACCCCAACAAGGACACCGTTGGATTTGTAGTAATGAATATGAACAAGAAGTCTATCACCTGCAATCTTAAGTCGCCGGATGGTATAGCTCTTATAAAGCAGCTTGTCGGTAAGGTTGACGTTATGGTGGAAAATATGGGCCCCGGTTCTATGGACCGTTTGGGACTGAGCTACGAGGACTGCAAAAAGATTAACGACAAGATAATCTACGCATCCATAAAGGGCTTTGCGGTTGACGGACCTTATGCCGATTTCCCCGCCTTTGACCCGATTGCAACACATACCGGCGGACTTGTTGCGGCAACTGGTTTGCCCGATCAGCCGATTAAAGCCGGTGTAAGCGTTGCAGACTCCGGAAGCGGAATCACCTGCGCTATGTCGATAATCGCCGCTCTTTATCAGCGCAATACCCAGGGCATCGGACAGCGCGTTGACGTTGCGATGCAGGACTTCATTATCGGACTTTCCCGCTCCGGCTGGGAGCCTTACTACAATACCGGAAAGCCGCCCCGCCGCGTCGGCAACGGAATGCCGCTTGAGGATGTTGCTCCGTCAGACACTTATCCCTGTAAGCCCTTCGGCATAAATGATTACGTTCATATCTACTGCTCTCGCGCTCCGGGAAGCAAGCATTTTGCGAATCTCTGCCACGCAATCGGCCGCCCCGATCTTCTGGACGATCCGCGTATGGCTACCCCGACCTCCCGCTACGAGCACAAGGAGTATCTCAACGGAATTATTACCGAGTGGACCAGCAAGCATACAAAGCAGGAGGCAATGGACATAATCGCAAAAGCCGACGTACCTGCAGGCGCGCTTCTCGATGTCGGTGATATCACCAACGATCCGCAGTATTTAGAGCGCGGAATGATAGTTGAGGTTGACCATAAGGATCACGGCAAGCTGAAGCTCCCGGGCTTTGCACCGCGCATGTCCGAAAACCACACGGAATACAAGGTGTCACCCAGCCTCGGCGAAAACAACAAGGAGATTTATCAGGGAGTACTCGGCCTTACGGACGAGGAAATCGAAAACCTCAAAAAGGCAAAGGCAATATAGAATTTAATAGCATTCAAATGCAGGCAAATTCTTTCACCGGCATAGTGCATCATTTCTGCTCTTTCTAAGTCGTATAACCAAGCTGGTTTTACTCATACGTAATTAATATTTAAAAGGAGAGAGAATCTGAATGAAAATGAAGAAGATCCTTGCAGTCGTGTTCGCAGCGGTAATTTTATTATCAACTGCGGCATGCGGACAGAAGGCTCCGGCCCCTGCAGCCTCGGCGGCAGCCACAAAGGGACCCCAGAAACTCGTCGTTGCCCACAAAGCTAACCCCACAGGTCTGTTCCACCCGACAATCAACAACGTTAGTGCTAACGGACCTCTCGGCTACCTTATCTATGACACACTGGTATCCTATGACAGCACCACTGACAGCTTCAAGGCGAGCATAGCGACAAAGTGGGAATACACCGACGATACACACATCAAGTTCACTCTGCGTAACGACATCATTGCTCATGACGGCAAGACTAAGCTTAAGGCCAGTGACGTTATCTACACATTGACAATAGGTCAGAAATCCGGCAAGGTCGCCAACTACTATGACCGTTTCAATCTTGCCGAGTGTAAGGCAGTTGACGATACAACCGTTATCGTTGCAACAAAGCAGGCTGACCCCTATCTCTTCTACACACTTGCCAACAACGCTCTCGGTATCGTTTGCGAAGCCGCGGTAACAGCCGGCGGCGGTGCCGATGCTCAGCAGCAGAAGCCCACAGCAGGCACAGGCCCCTACAAGCTCGTAACCTGGGAATCAGGCTCCAAGCTTACATTTGCCCGCAATGACAAATACTGGGGCGGAACACCCTACTTCGATACAATCGAAGTAAAGATCATCACAGATGCTTCCGCTCGCGTTATGAACCTTGAGTCCGGTGACGTCGATGTTGCTCTTGACCCCGTTCTTTCTCAGGTGAAGAACCTCGACACAAAGAAGTTCACAATTGAGAACGTTAAGACCAAGGCCAGCAACATTGCGTTCTTCAACTGCACAAAGGCCCCCTTCAACGACGTTAAGGTTCGTCAGGCGGTCGCGCTGGCTCTCGACTACGAAACCAACGCTCAGGTATCGATGGAAGGCTACGGCTATGTAACCGACAGCTTCATCCCGAACCTCAATCAGGCTTATGCTAAGCCCGACGGCTCCTACACCAACTACTACAAGTACAACGTTGAAGAGGCTAAGAAGCTGCTTAAGGAATCCTCCCAGCCCAATGGCTTTACCTTTACTCTTAAGTACATGGAAAACGCTATTTTCAAATCTCTGGCTGAGCTCATTATGAACCAGCTCAAGGCAATCGGCGTAACAGTCACACTTGCTCCGACAGCTTCCAGCGTTTTCTATCAGGACGCTTCGAACGGAAAATTCGACATGTACCTCGCCGCTCCTTCCAACCCCGACCCCTTTGTCCTTGTTAACTACTTTGACGGCAGACTCACCATGGTGCAGGCTACCGGCGGCACAGGCTGGAAGGGCCCCGCTGAGCTCGACAAGCTGATCGACGATGCCAAGGTTACAATGGATAAGGATGCCCGTAACGCAATATTTAAGAAGATTCAGGCTATCATAAACGCAAACGTTCCTGCTCTTACTCTCGGCTCGCAGAACCGTGTTCTCGTCTGTGATAACGATCTTACAGGCATAAAATACACCCCGTTCTCCGATATCGATCTTTCACACGCAGCCCGCAAGTAAATCCCTGTTTAGAGTCGGAACCTCTCCGAGGGCTGATCCCTCGGAGAGGTTCATATGAACAGCTTTGCCGTAATACGGCATAAGCACTCAATGTTAAGGAGCACAATGATATGCTTAAATACATAATCAAGCGCCTGCTGTGGATGATTCCCGTTATACTCGGGGTTCTGTGTATTGTCTTCATACTCAGTGAGATAACACCGGGCGACCCCGTGGAAACCCTTGTCGGCTCGGACGCACCTGTTGAAGTAAAAGAGGCAATGCGCGAAAAACTTGGTTTGAATGACCCTGTTTATATCCGTTTCGCAAATTATATTGTAAAGGTAGTTACTAAAGCTGACCTTGGCAATTCATATACAACAAATCAGCCCGTCTCAGCAGAGCTCATGACTCGCTTCCCGACCACGCTGAAGCTGACTCTGATGTCGATATTCGTCGCTCTTATAATATCCATACCGCTGGGTCTGATTTCGGCTGTCAAAAGGTACTCGTGGATAGACAACCTATCGATGGCACTTGCGCTTTTCGGCGTATCCATCCCCCAGTTCTGGTTCGCACTTATGACTATGCTTATATTCTCTGTTAAGCTGGGAATACTTCCTGCGAGCGGAACAGACACCTTTGCTGCCTGGATACAGCCGGTTGCCATGATAGGTATAGGAAATGTCGGTAACTTTGCCCGTATTACCCGTTCCAGTATGCTGGAGGTTATACAGCAGGATTACATAAGAACTGCGCGCGCAAAGGGACAAAAGGAATGGATCGTAGTAGTCAAGCACGGTCTTCGCAACGCCCTTATTCCTATAGTCGCAAACGTCGGTAACGTTCTCGGAATTTCGCTCGGCGGCGCTGTTATTGCCGAAACGATTTTCTCTGTCAACGGTGTCGGAAAGTACATGCTCGACGCAATTAACGCCAGAAACTGGCCCTCCGTACAGGGAGGCATAGTGCTGCTTGCGATTTCGTTCAGCATTATCATGCTTGTAATGGATCTGCTTTACGCGGCCATTGACCCGCGCCTTAAGTCGGAGTTTAAAGCGAAGAACAAGATCAAGTCCAAGAGAAAGGCGGTTGAGGCTTAACTATGGCTAAGTTATATACGCCTGCAATGGCTAAGATAGATAAGAAAAAGGCGAAGCTTAAGGGCAAGGTACAGAAGTCCTCGCCTGGACGTGAGGCTTGGAAACGCCTTATCCGCAATAAGCTTGCGGTTGCCGGTATGATAATAATTGTTATATTGATTCTTGTCGCAATATTCGCAAACGTTATAGCCCCTGAAGGAATAGACGATCAGGTACTTAGGAACAGATTCCAGCCCCCCTCTTCGTCGCACATCATGGGCACCGACCAGTATGGACGAGATATTTTCAGCCGTATCGTCTACGGTGCGAGAATATCGCTGCCAATTGGCTTTATCTGTACGGTTTTGGCTTTCGCCTTCGGCGGAGTTCTGGGCTCGGTTGCTGCCTATAACGGAGGCAAAGTAGATAACGTCATAATGAGAATCATGGACATATTCCAGTCCATTCCTCCTCTGCTGATGGCTATCGCAATCGCGGCATCGCTTGGAAACGGAATTTTGAATCTGGTGCTCGCGATATCGCTAAGTACAACGCCCGCAAGATCGCGTGTTATCAGAGCTGCGATACTTACGGTTAAGAGAAATGATTACATTGAGTCCGCCCGCGCCATCGGCGCCAGCAGCAGACGTCAGCTTTTGAGATATATGCTGCCCAATGCGCTCGGACCAATAATGACGGCCTTTACCTTCAGCGTCGCAACCGCTATACTTACGGTTTCGTCGATGGCCTATATCGGCCTTGGTATAGTAGCGCCTACGCCGGAATGGGGCTCCATGCTGTCTTCCAGCAAGGAGTTTATGAGAACGGCTGCCTATACCCTGTATTTCCCCGGAATAATGATTATGATCACGGTGCTTGCCCTCAACCTTTTTGGTGACGGTTTGCGAGACGCGCTTGATCCGCGCCTGAAGTAAGGGGGAGCACATATGAGTGAAAATGTATTAGAGGTAAAAAACCTTATTGTCCATTATGAAACACAGGACGGAGTATCTGAGGCTGTCAACGACATAAGCTTTTCTTTGAAGGCCGGCGAAACAATGGGCCTTGTCGGAGAAACAGGAGCCGGAAAAACAACCGTTGCGCTTACGATTATGGGACTTCTACCGAAGCCAGCCGGACACGTTATCAGCGGCGAAGTTTTGCTTGACGGCAAAAACATTATTGAAACATCCAATAAAAAAGGCAAGCTGCGCCAGAACGACAGAATGATGCGCAAGCTTCGCGGAAACGATATCGGCATGATATTCCAGGATCCCATGTCGGCACTTAACCCCGTTATGCCTGTCGGAGAGCAGATTGCTGAGGTTGTAAGGCTTCACAACAATGTTTCAAAGGCAGACGCGGAAAAAAGAGCGGTCGAGATGATGGAGCTTGTCGGCATCTCCGGGGAACGCTATAAGTATTATCCGCACGAGTTTTCGGGCGGCATGAAGCAGCGCATAGTTATCGCCATGGCTTTGGCCTGCGACCCCCGCGTACTGATCGCGGATGAGCCGACTACAGCCCTTGACGTTACGATTCAGGCTCAGGTTCTGGACCTCATGCGCGGCCTGAAGCAGAAGTTTAACACCGCGCTCCTCATGATTACGCATGACCTCGGCGTCGTTTCCGAAATCTGTGACAAGTGCGCCGTTGTTTACGCCGGTCAGATGGTTGAGTACGGCTCAGTTGAACACATATTTAATAATCCTCAGCATCCCTATACCAAGGCTTTGTTTAACGCAGTGCCAAGTCTTGTTAAGGACGTTGACCGTTTGGAATCAATTTCCGGCCTTATGAGCGATCCTATGGATCTTCCGACGCATTGTACGTTTAAGGATAGATGTACTGCCCACAGCGACAAATGCGGTGAGATAGACCCGCCTCTTACCGAAATTGAGCCGGGACACTTCGTAAGATGCTATCACTTTATCAAAGAAACCGACAAAGCTGCGTTTGCAGCCAATGCAGGCGGCGAGGAGGCAGCGAAATGAGTGAGATTTTAAAGGTAAGAAATCTTAAAAAGTACTATACTGTTCCTTCGGGCACACTTCACGCCGTCGACGACGTATCCTTTGACATGAATTACGGCGAGACACTCGGAATCGTCGGTGAGTCAGGCTGCGGCAAGTCTACACTTGGGAAAACTCTGCTGAGGCTGATTCAGCCTACCGCCGGAGAGGTTATATTTGAGGGGGAGGATATCACCAATGTCGATCAGAAGGGCTTTACCGCTCTTCGTCCGAAGATGCAGATGATATTCCAGGACCCCATGTCCTCACTAAACCCCAGATTCAGCATAAGCCAGCAGATTGCTGAGCCCCTTAAAATCTACAAGGTGTATAAGGATAAGGAGCAGCTTAATAAGCGCGTTTTAGAGCTTATGGACACCGTGGGACTTGCAAGACGCTATGTCGAAACCTACCCACATGAGCTGGACGGCGGACGCCGCCAGAGAATTGGTATCGCGCGCGCACTGGCTCTCAACCCAAAGCTTATAGTTTGCGACGAGCCGGTTTCCGCTCTTGACGTTCTCATTCAGGCTCAGATTCTTAACCTCCTGCAGGATCTGCAGAAGGAGCACAACCTTTCCTACATGTTCATTACGCACAACCTGTCGGTCGTTAAGCATATTTCCGACAACATATGCGTTATGTACCTCGGACAGGTCATCGAGCAGTGCAAGACTAAGGAGCTGTTCACGCATACGTATCATCCTTACACTAAGGCTCTTCTTTCGGCGATTCCCGTTCCTTCGCTTAAGGACAAGAGAGAGAGAGTCCTGCTTAAGGGTGAGCTGACGTCGCCCATAAACCCGAAAAATGCCTGCCGCTTTGCTCCCCGTTGCCTCTATGCTAAGGAGCAGTGCTTCAACAGCTCGCCCGAGCTTGTTGATTTGGGCAATAACCATAAGTGTGCCTGCCATTTCGTTAAGGAAATCAACGGACTGTAATATTGGAACCACAGATTAAATCGGCTGCCTCTGGCTTAGCGGATAAATTTCCGCCATCTCGCCAAAAAAGCCTCGTTAATACACAAAGTAACTCTGCATTTTTTTGACGAACTGACAAAAATTTCTCTCGCTAATCCAAGAGGCGCGATTCAATCAGCGGCTCCTAAGGGTTTTCTTAATAAATCATCGTTTAAATCTATAGCAATCGTATTGAAGGAGATCAGAAATGTTCTCCTTCAATTTTATAAGGCCCATAAAAGAAAGGATGATTGAAAATGAGCAAAGAAATAAGCATTTTTGCCGTCGGAGATTTGATCCTGGACGAACCCGCCCCAATTGAAAAATACTTTGACGCAAGCCGCGAGGTTCTTAAAAGCGCCGATGTCCTCATCGGACATGTTGAAACGCCGCACACAAACAGGAGCCTTCCTTCCTCCGTAGACATTCAGGCGCCGCCCTCGAATCCTGAGCACCTTAAGGCTATGGTTGACTGCGGCTTTGATATTGCCTCAGTCGCGGGAAATCACCTGTACGACTGCGGGCCTTACGGAGTTATAGACACGGTGAGTAAGCTCAGAGAGCTTGGGATAACGCCCTGCGGCGGCGGAGCGAATATAGATGAGGCAAAGGCTCCTGCGATCATAGAAAAGGACGGAATAACAATAGGAGTTCTTTCGTATAACCTGACAGGGCCACGGCTTGGCTGGGCGATGTCACAGAAGGCAGGCTGCAACTATGTGGATGTTCAGACCTATTACTATTCGCCGAGGGAGATGCCGGGTGCGGCTCCTAGAAGCTATACCTTCATTCTGCCGGAGGCTCTTGAGCAGCTGCAGAGCGAGGTGAGCGAGCTTCGAAAAAAGGTTGACATAGTCGCCGTGGCCGTGCATAAGGGCAACGGAGGAAATACTCCAAAGCTCGACACCTACGAGCAGCCGTTTTGCTACGCCGCGATAGACGCCGGGGCGGATATAATCATCGGACATCACCACCACCGCCTTAAGGGCGTTGAGGTATATAAGGGCAAGCCGATTTTTCACGGGCTTGGAAACTACGTTACAGTTACCTACGCGATGACCGCAGGGCATAACACAACTCCCGAGATGCTAAATTATCTAAAGCTTCGCGCTGCCGAGGGTCGCGGCGACGGACATTATGAGACCGACTACTATCCCTGGGACAAGGCCTCCCTATATACAATGATAGCGAAGGTGATAATTGACAAAAACGGGGTAGTTGATTACGGTTTTATCCCCGCGCTAATTGATTCCGAGGCCGCTCCTCATATCAAAACACGCGAAAACGGAGGGGACGAAGTCCTCGACTTCATTGTAAAGCAAAACGATGGCGCAAGGCTCGGCTCAAAGTGTGAATGGTCTGAGGACGGCACGTGGGTTCGCTTTCGATAAAGAAATACAAAGTGTAGGGGCGGAGCAGTGCCCCGCGCCTACAAATATATTTAAAGCAAAAAGGGACTGTAGCAAAACAAGAAATTGCTACAGTCCCTTTGGGTTGTTTATTGGATACCCCCTAGAGGCATCAGCCTAGATTTATAACAACCTTGTTTATTTCGCTGCCGTCCTTTGGGCTGACATCGAAAACCTCAAGCCTCAGACTTGCTGATGAGGTAGGAGGATATTTCACAACTATCTCAAAGTCCCCTCGGTCCGGAGCGCCTGCGTTTGCCATAGTGAAGCCCTCGGCCAGTATTTTGCCGCTTGAATCCAATAGACGGTATTGTACGGTCGCTTCAAAAATCATTGCCGTTCCGCGAACTGTAATAGGGCTCGATGCTGTCTGGCCCTCAACAGGAGTAGTGACCCAGATTACGGGCAAATAAACAGAATTAAGGTTTCTGCTAAACGGCTGTCCGGAAAGGCCAACATGCCCCCACCAGTCTTTTGCATTTTCCACCTTTCCTTCTACAGTGAATTGTACCTTTTGTATTGTAGGAAACTCGGTCAGGGTGTTGACGATACTTGTTATGCCCATAGCTTCGGCGGACGCTCCGACATTCGCTTTGAGGACATCCTTTGAAAAGTCAACGGTGGCGAGGCCGTTCTCAATTTTGATGCCGAGAATTTTGGTGTCCGCGGGAAGAACCTTTATAGCTCCGCTCGTCAAAACGGTTCCCGAAATAAGCTCGCTAAGCGCCGCCTTGGCCACGCCCTCACTTTTTGCGACTTTGTGCACCTCTCTGACAAGGAACGTTTCATTATTGCCGCTTTTCAGATAGTAAACCGCTATGTTCATAGTCTGAGGAGCTGCCGTGGGGCTGGGAGAGGGGGCCGGTGTTGGCGCGGGGGAGGGCGAAACGACTGGATTTGGGGAAACAGTTGCCGAAGGCTTAGGCGAAGCCGCGCAGCCGGAAGTACCCAGCAGCGCAAATATAAGCAGGGAAACCGTGATTATTGACCTTTTCAATTTCATTAAATGAACCTCCGATTTGCTTCATAACATTATTATACAGAACATGCAATCATTAGAATTTTCTAAAAATAGGAATAAACAACTATACTAGATTAATTATACTATGATAACTTGTTCAAGTCAAAAGCTCACTGGAATAAAAAACAAGATATAGTCAGGAAATGCCGTTTTTGATTTTAAACATACAAATTTTTTTCAAAAAATTTAAATATAAACATTGACAAATAGGAATGTTGATGATAATATTGCGCCAACAACTAAATAAAGTCTTCAGGGCAGGGTTAATTTCCCTACCGGTGGTACAGCCCACGAGCCGCAAGGCATGATTCGGTGAAACTCCGAAGCCGACAGTAAAGTCTGGATGAAAGAAGAACGTTTGTGCATAGGTAATCTGTGCGCCTGTTTAGTCTAGCTCTGGAATTATTATTCCGGAGCTTTTTTGACTTATGCAGCGTGTGGGAGTTTTGCATAATTATTGCGCCTGAGTAGAAAATATTCAAGGCGCATTTTTTTATTATTGAGAGGAGGACAGTTATGGTCTACAAGAGGTTTATGAAGCTGGCACTTGAGGAAGCCAAAAAGGGATGCGGATGGGTTAATCCGAATCCGATGGTTGGGGCGGTCATAGTCAAGGATGGAGAGGTAATCGGCAAAGGATATCACAAAATTTACGGAGGCCATCACGCGGAAATAAACGCCTTGTCCTCCTGTGTTATGGACCCCGCCGGAGCCACAATGTACGTTACGCTTGAGCCCTGCTGCCATTACGGCAAAACTCCGCCCTGCACGGAAGCGATTATAAAAAGCGGAATCAAAGAGGTTATAGTGGGAGTAAAGGACCCAAACGAGCTTGTTTCAGGCAGAGGTATAAAGAAGCTCAGAAAGAGCGGAATCAAGGTGGTCAGCGGTGTGCTTGAAGAGGAATGCATAGAGCTCAATGAGGTGTTCTTTCACTATATCAAAAGCAGGACACCGTTTCTGACGATGAAATACGCTATGACTGCGGACGGAAAGATTGCTACAGATACGGGTAAATCAAAGTGGATCAGCGGAATGACAGCAAGAGAGCACGCACACTTCACAAGGCACGCAAACAGCGCGATAATGGTCGGAGTGGGTACGGTGCTGGCAGACGATCCTATGCTTAACTGTCGGCTTCCCGGCTGCAAGGACCCGGCCAGAGTTATCTGCGACACAAATCTTAGTATTCCCATCGAATCGAAGATCGTAAAGACCGCAAAGGATATTACCACCTTCGTTGCAACCTCGGTCAAGCCCGAGGACGAAAAGGCCAAGGAGCTGAGGGAAAAAGGCGTATATATAATCAGCGTTTCCCAAAAGGACGGGCACATAAATCTGCCCGAGCTAATGGGAGTTCTCGGACAGAAGAAGATTGACAGCATATTGCTCGAAGGCGGAGCCACTCTCAACTCTGCAGCTCTCTGCAGCGGTATTGTCAACAAGGTTCATACTTATATAGCACCTAAGATATTCGGCGGTGAAAATGCAAAATCCCCGGTTGGAGGCATAGGCATAGACAGCCCGGAAGAGGCGTTTAAGCTAGCGCGCAGAAAAGAAACCTTCCTAGGGGAGGATATTCTGCTGGAATACACTTTGAAACGGAGAGAGCCGGATGTTCACTGGAATCATTGAGGAAATAGGAACGGTATTCTCGTTAAGGAAAGCATCCAAATCAGCCCGCATTTCAATTATTGCGGAGCAAATCTTCGAGGATATGAAGCTCGGAGACAGCATAGCCGTGAACGGAGTTTGCCTTACGGTGGCAGAATTCGGCGGCAAGGTTTTCACCGCGGACATAATGAACGAAACATTAAGCAGGAGCAGCCTCGGAGAGCTGAAGGCCGGAAGCAAGGTAAATGTAGAGCGCGCGATGAGGGCGGACGGACGCTTTGGAGGCCATATAGTATCAGGTCATATTGACGGTACAGGAAGGATTGTAAGTATGAAAAATGAAGGCAGCGCAGTCAGAATAGAAGTGGCGGCGCCGGAGCGAGTAATGAAATATGTAGTTGAAAAGGGCTCGGTAGCAATTGACGGGGTAAGCCTCACCGTAGCCGGCGTTGTCGACAGTGGCTTTACGGTGTCGCTCATACCTCACACCGGGAAATCGACGGTTTTGCTGGATAAAAAGCCCGGCGAGACGGTGAATCTTGAAAATGACATAATCGGGAAGTATGTAGAGCGGTTCCTCGTTTCCGCGCACACAAGACCGAAGACCAACATCACAATGGAGCTGCTTGCAAGGGCCGGTTTTTAAGTAAGGCAACACCGCTCAAATAAAGCCGCCTTGGCAAAGCGAAAGGAACGGGCAAAAAAATGTTTAAATACAGCACGATAGAAGAAGCGCTGGACGAGCTGCGAAAAGGCAGAATCATTCTCGTTTCAGATGACGACGACAGGGAAAATGAGGGCGACTTTATCTGCGCTGCGGAGTTTGCGACAACAGAAAACGTAAACTTCATGGCCACACACGGCAAGGGACTTATTTGCATGCCGATTGGCGAAGGGCTTGTGAAAAAGCTGCGTATACCTCAAATGGTTTCTCAAAACACCGACAACCATGAAACTGCTTTTACCGTTTCGATAGACCATGTCGATACGACGACGGGAATATCGGCGGCAGAGCGCTCGCTTACCGCGCTGAAGTGCGTTTCAGACGACGCGAAGCCCGAGGATTTCAGGCGTCCGGGGCACATGTTCCCACTGCTCGCCAAAAAGAACGGAGTTCTGGAGAGAAACGGTCACACCGAGGCTACCGTTGACCTGATGAAGCTCTCGGGTCTTAAGGAGTGCGGACTTTGCTGCGAAATAATGCGCGAGGACGGAACAATGATGCGCACTCCCGAGCTTATTAAGCTGGCTCAGAAGTTTGATTTAAAGTTCATTACAATTAAGGATCTTCAGGAATACAGAAAAAAGTACGACAAGCTCGTAAACAGGGTTGCCGTTACAAATATGCCGACCAAGTACGGTAAGTTTAAGGCCTACGGATATGTCAATAAGCTTAACGGTGAGCACCACGTTGCGCTTGTAAAGGGAGAAATTGGCGACGGAAAAAACCTGCTTTGCAGAGTCCACTCGGAATGCCTGACAGGAGACGCCTTCGGCTCCAGCCGCTGCGACTGCGGCGAACAGTTTGCCGCCGCCATGATGCAGATAGAAAATGAAGGAAGAGGAATTCTTCTCTACATGCGGCAGGAGGGGCGCGGTATAGGGCTTATCAACAAGCTCCGGGCCTATGAGCTTCAGGATGCCGGAATGGATACGGTGCAGGCAAATCTCGCTCTGGGCTTTGAGGAGGATCAGCGCGAATATTACATCGGGGCGCAGATACTGAGGGACCTGGGGGCGAAAACGCTCAGGCTTCTGACAAACAATCCGCAGAAGGTTTACGGCCTTTCGGGCTTTGGAATCGAGATCACAGAGCGTGTTCCGATACAGATGCAGCCCACGCAGTACGATAGGTTCTATCTGGAAACCAAAAAAGAGAAAATGGGTCACATCCTGGACTATTAATAAAAGGAGTATCGGAATGAAAGTTTTTGAAGGAAATCTTGTTTCAACGGATATTAAGGTAGGTATAGTAGCGGCGAGGTTCAACGAATTTATAGTATCAAAGCTGCTCTCGGGCGCACTGGACGCACTCGCCAGACACAATGTGTACAGCGACGACATAGACGTTGCGTGGGTGCCCGGGGCCTTTGAAATACCGCTTATCGCCTCGAAGATGGCAAACAGCGGCAAATATGACGCGGTAATATGCCTCGGTGCCGTAATACGCGGCGCTACAAGCCACTATGACTACGTCTGTAGCGAGGTTTCAAAGGGAATAGCGAGCATAAACCTGAGCTCGGGAATACCTGTTATGTTCGGAGTAGTAACGACCGAGAACATAGAGCAGGCGATAGAGAGGGCAGGCACAAAGGCAGGCAACAAGGGCTTTGAAAGCGCTGTTAGCGCGATTGAAATGGTCAACCTCATACGCGATATGCAGAAGTAAGATATACAAAAAGGGGCTGCAGCAATTTGCTGCAGCCCCTTTTGCGCTATATATAGTATTATTATGCTTTTGATTTAGCTTTGCGGTTTTTCCACATGGTCCACAGGGGACCCGCGATGCAGATTGTGGAATAGCAACCGGAGATTGTACCGAACATCATCGGAAGCGCGAAGGCCTTTATAGAATCTATCTTATAAATCTGAGCGAAGATATAAACGATGGTGATGCTCACAAACACAGCGATATTTGTATTGATGGAGCGCGTCATCGACTGTGTTATGCTCGTGTCGACAAGCTCCTCTGTCGTTGTTTTCTTGCCCATAATGCCCTTGTTTTCTCTTATGCGGTCGTATATGACTATCGTGTCGTTAATCGAGAAGCCGATTATAGTCAGAATCGCCGCGATGAAGGAATCGTTCAGCGGAATCCGGAAAATGATGAACACCGCCGTGACGACAAACGCGTCATGGAACAGAGCGACTATAGCCATTGCTCCTGCCGAAAAGCCCCCGATTTTGCTGAATCGGATGCCGACGTAGAGCAGAATAAGCAGGAATGAGAGCCCAATTGCGAGCATTCCGTTTCTGAAGAAGCGTGCACCTATTGAGGGCTGAACGGTCAGTGATTCAGAAAGATTGAGATTTGCGTCAGGGAAGGTTTCGGTAAGCTTTGCCGAAACGTTTTTCTGCTCGCTGGATGATATCGACTCGTTGTCGGCGAGGCTAATTATGAGCGTCTGCTCGTCCTTTGCGAGGCTTGTCTGAAGCTGGGCGTCCGCCTTCCTGTTAAGTAGGCTTTCAACGATACTTCCGGCTTTGTCCGCGTCAACAGTACCTGTATAGGAATATTTAAGCATCGTACCGCCCTGAAACTGTATGTCAAGAGCGACGCCGTTGATAAGAGCAAAAACGAGGCCTATTAAAAAAACTGCTATTGAAATTGAAAAATAAATTTTTCTGTTTTTGTAAAAGTTAATCTTCTTTATCATGCTTCTATCCTCCTGGAGCCGAATAATGCAGGCTTCTGCAAGGCTTTATACTCGCTTAGCGACCTTATCATAAGGCGTGAGGCGGTAACACCGGCAATAAAGTTCATTATGACGCCGCACAGAAGTGTATAGCCGAAGGAAAGCATCGAGCCGGAGCCAAAGATTATCAGCATGATGGACACGATTATAACAGTGATGTTTCCGTCAAAAACCGACGAGAACGCTCTGTGGAAGCCCGCGTCTATCGCGCTTCTGACGGTTTTGCCTACGTTCAACTCTTCCTTTATACGTTCGGATACGATGACGTTCGCGTCAACGCCCATACCGATTGAAAGGATTATACCTGCAATACCGGGCAGCGTAAGGGTGAACTGCGGAATGGAGAGCGCGAGGAGCTGGCCCGCCACCTGAAGCATAAGAGCGATGCAGGCCACAAAGCCGGGCAGGCGGTAATAAAATAACATAAATACGCAAACCAGTGCGAAGGCGAGTATTGCCGCTTTGACCATGACGGAGAGGGCATCTCTTCCGAGGGTGGGGCTGATGATGTTAGAGTTGTTGACGATCATCGAGAAGGGAAGTGCGCCCGAGTTTATCTTGCTTGAGAGCGCGGAAGCGTACTCCAAGCTCGGCATTTTTGTTATCAGAGCGGTGGTTGTGGATATTTTCTCCGTTACAGACGCCGTCTGAATTTCGGTTTCGTCCATATATACCGAGATCGTCTGACCGACAAGTTTTTCGGTTGCGGCCGCGAACTTAGAGCTCGCTGCATCAGTCAGCTCGAGGAAAACAGCGTACTTTCCGTCGTTATTAAGCTTCGGATAGCTCTTTTTGATGTCGGCACCCTGCATAACTATATTTCCGCTCGGGTCTCTGAACGTCAGCAAAGCAGTCTCGCCAAGCTCCGTAACCGCGGCTTCTGGGTTGAAGTCCGCTTCCTTGGACTGCCAGGGGAATCTAACCAGAACAGAGCCGTTCGTGCTGTCGATGTAAATTTCACGATCGGTGATGTTTTTGGCGTCCATACGGGTTTCGATAACTGCCTTTGCGGACTCAAGTTCCTCAGCAGAGGGCGCGCGGTCTAAGTCCTTCGGTTTGTAAGTAGCTTCTACGCCGCCGCGGATATCGATGCCGAAACGCATTTCGTTTGAACCCTTAAGTTCAAAGTCGCCGATTTTGAGACCGAAAAGGGAAAGAAAAAGCAAAGCGGCGGATACCAAGAATACAATGAAGAAGACTACTCTTGATCCTGATTTTTTCAATATTATTCCTCCAAATCCCCGCAGAAAAGGCGGGGCTATATTTTACTTTAATACTAAATATAAATCGGCTACTTCATTCCGTCCTTAAGATGAAGTGCTTCCACAATTTTTAATGAATTGAATCGGAGGGTTACCCCCGCTGAAACAAGACAATAATTTAAATAATGTATGGCACTGTTCCCCGAGGGAGGAATAGCGGCCAAAGAAAAGCCCGGCAAATTGCCCGCAAGCCGAGGCTTGTCCTGAGTCAAAAGACGATAATTCCGACTCTCCTCCTCGCGGTATAGAAGCCCTGTAACATACATACGAATAAATGACTTTGCGCCGGGAGAAACAGGAGCGTCCTGCACGCGTGTATACGAGGGCAGAAACAGCATGTTTATTGTTATAGAGAGCAGAATAAGGCATGCCGGAAGTGCTTTTATTTTTATTTTCCCGGTCATTTTTACTCACTCCCCCAAAATATACTCACAAGACTGTATAATATAATAGAATTTGTTTTGTGTCAATCCATAAGACATGCGACTGGTCATAGCCTATGTAATTTTAGACATATCAGTGCCGGATAAATTAGGATTTTTTGTTGGCGAAATGTATTGACACCAAAACCCTCTTGTGCTACGCTAAATGTAATTAAATATCGTCCATAAACCGTTGAAGTGGAGATAAAAACAATTCGTGCATTTACAGAGAGTCGGGGTGCTGAGAAGCCGGCAGAACGCAGTTTGTTAAATGGACCACTGAGGGCGCAGTCAAAGGCAGCTTGCCAAGTATTCTGCGACGTGAGGCTTACGTGAGTAGCCGGGGGTATGTTTGTATCCCGCTGAGTGTGAGAATCATT